>JANOTO010000418.1:0-1707 GCA_031416395.1 Rhodoferax sp.
AAACCCGGTGAACGAGGCCTTGGTTTCGCGCCACTACAGCCAGTTCAAAACACCGCCTGACTTCTTCACCGCAGGTGGCTTTGCATCCGCCATGGCGGTCGTGACCGCCCTGAAAAAGAGCAACGGTGATGCCAGCGCCAACACGCTGATCAAGACCATGGAAGGAATGAGCTTTGACACGCCCAAAGGCAAGATGACCTTCCGCAAGGAAGACCATCAAGCGATGCAAAGCATGTACCACTTCAAGATCAAGGTCGACCCGGCTTTCGCCTGGGGCGTGCCTGAGCTGGTGCGCGAGATCAAGGCCGACGAGATGAATATTCCGATCAGGAACAAGCGCTAACAGAATCTGTCCGGGCACCGGGTTTGTCGATGCGACTCGACAGGCTCCGGGCGAACCCGCGCGGCCTTACATGCTTCAAACGAAAAATCTGACGGTACGCTTCGGCGGGCACGTGGCGGTGAATGCTGTCAGTTGCACTTTCGCACCCGGCACGCTGACCGCTATCGTTGGCCCCAACGGTGCAGGCAAGACGACCTACTTCAACTTGATCTCGGGGCAAGTTGCACCGACCAGCGGCAGCGTGTCACTGGGCGGTGTTGATTTGACGGGCATGCCTGTGTCAAAACGCACGCTGGCCGGGCTGGGCAGGGCGTTTCAACTGACGAACCTGTTCCCAAATTTAAGCGTGCTGGAGAACGTGCGCCTGGCGGTGCAGGCCACGCGGGCAGGTGCGCATCGGCGCGGCTTGAATTTGTGGAGCATCTGGAGCGACCACCAGGCCTTGACGGATCGTGCGCTTGAAGTTTTGCACACCGTTGCGTTGCAACACAAGACAGCGGCCACCGTGGCCAGCCTGCCGCACGGCGATCAGCGCAAGCTCGAAGTGGCGTTGTTGATGGCGCTGGAGTCCAAAGTCTTCATGTTTGATGAGCCCACGGCGGGAATGAGTTCCGCCGAAGCCCCGGTGATTTTGAACCTGATCCGCGAGCTGAAAAAAGACAAGACCAAAACCATCTTGCTGGTCGAACACAAGATGGATGTGGTGCGCGACTTGGCTGACCGCATCATCGTGCTGCACAACGGCGCACTGGTGGCCGATGGCGAACCTGCGGAGGTGATCGCATCGCCCATCGTGCAAGAAGCGTATCTGGGTGTAGCGCCAGGGGTGTCCGCATGACTGAAAACCTGTTGACACTGAACGGTATCCACACGCACATTGGCGCGTACCACATCCTGCATGGCGTAGACCTGCAGGTGCCCAAGGGCCAGCTCACCATGCTGCTGGGCCGCAACGGTGCGGGCAAGACGACCACACTGCGAACCATCATGGGCTTGTGGCATGCGTCCAAAGGAAAGATCACTTTTGCCCAGCGCGACATCACGGCGCTGACCACGCCCGATGTTGCGGCCCTGAACATCGCCTACGTGCCTGAAAACATGGGCATCTTTTCAGACCTGACCGTAAAGGAAAACATGCTGCTGGCCGCGCGCAATGCCAAGCGAGCCAATCAGATGGACGAGGTGCGGCTCAAATGGATTTTCTCGTTATTCCCGGCCGTTGAAAAGTTCTGGAATCACCCTGCAGGCAAGCTCTCGGGCGGGCAAAAGCAGATGCTCGCAGTCGCCCGCGCCATCGTGGAGCCACGCGAATTGTTGATTGTGGATGAGCCGAGCAAAGGCCTCGCTCCAGCCATCATCAACAA
>JANOTO010000419.1:0-1761 GCA_031416395.1 Rhodoferax sp.
CCGCCCAAGCGCAGCGCGGGTGTGAAGGTTGCCGATGTGGCAGCCCTGGTCGATAAATTGAAAAACGAAGCCAAAGTCATCTAAGCCAAAATCATCGAAGGACTCCGTACCATGACCTCTTTAGTAATTGCTGAACACGACAATGCGTCCATCAAAGGCGCAACCCTGAACACTGTAACTGCCGCACTCGACTGTGGTGGCGATGTGCATGTGCTGATTGCCGGTCATAACGCGGGTGCCGCTGCTGCAGCCGCTGCCAAGATCACTGGCGTGAGCAAAGTACTGCATGCCGATGGCGAGGGATTTGCCCATGGTTTGGCGGAGAACGTCGCAGCCCAAGTTTTAGCCGTGGCATCGAGTTACAGCCACATCCTGTTCCCCGCGACGGCTTCCGGTAAAAACATCGCGCCACGTGTTGCCGCGAAGCTGGACGTGGCTCAGTTGTCAGACGTGTCCAGGGTCGATAGCCCTGACACTTTTGAGCGCCCGATCTACGCGGGCAACGCCATCGCCACAGTTCAAAGCACCGACGCGACCAAGGTCATCACGGTGCGTACAACGGGTTTCGACCCAGCCGCATCCAGCGGTGGTTCGGCAGCTATTGATCTCGTTATTGCCGTCGCAGCCAACGCCAAAGCCACATTCAAGGGCAGCGAAATCGCCCGTAATGACCGCCCCGAATTGACGGCGGCCAAGATCATCGTCTCGGGTGGTCGTGCTTTGGGCTCTAACGAAAAATTCATGTCGATCATGACTCCGCTCGCTGACAAGCTCGGTGCAGCCATGGGTGCCAGCCGCGCTGCCGTGGACGCAGGCTTCGCGCCCAATGACTGGCAGGTCGGCCAAACTGGCAAGATCGTCGCACCTCAGCTCTACATCGCCTGCGGCATCAGCGGTGCCATCCAGCACTTGGCGGGCATGAAAGACAGCAAGGTCATCGTCGCGATCAACAAAGATGCCGAAGCGCCGATCTTCAGCGTGGCAGATTACGGGCTGGAGGCGGATTTGTTTGTCGCCGTGCCCGAACTCGTCGCCGCTCTGTAAAAAATAGCCTTCGCTTCTGTTCCCATCGCAAAAGATTCTCATGACCTACAAAGCCCCCCTCAAAGACATGCTGTTCAATATTCAGCACGTTGCCCGTATCGATCAAATCGCCGCGCTGCCGGGGTTTGAAGATGCGGGGCTGGAGACAGCCCAAGCGGTTTTGGAAGAGGCGGCCAAGTTCAACGAAGGCGTGCTCAGCCCGCTGAACTGGGAAGGTGACAAGAATCCTTCAAGCTGGAAGGACGGCGTGGTCACCACAACGCCAGGTTTCAAAGCGGCTTTCAAAGCCTTTGCAGACGGCGGCTGGCAAGGCTTGCAGCATCCGGCTGAATACGGCGGGCAAGCGCTGCCTAAAACCATTGGTGCGGCTTGCATCGAGATGGTCAACAGCGCCAACATGAGCTTCGCGCTGTGCCCGCTCTTGAGCGACGGCGCGATTGAAGCGCTACTCACCGCTGGGTCGGACGAATTGAAGGCCACCTACCTTGAGAAGCTGGTGAGCGGCAAATGGACGGGCACGATGAACCTGACTGAGCCGCAAGCAGGTTCTGACTTGGCCATGGTCAGGAGCCGTGCGGAGCCACAACCTGACGGCACCTACAAAATCTTCGGCACCAAAATCTACATCACGTATGGTGAGCATGACATGGCCGAGAACATCGTCCATCTCGTGCTGGCCCGTGTGGTGGGTGCGCCTGAGGGCGTGAAAGGCATCAG
>JANOTO010000420.1:0-9791 GCA_031416395.1 Rhodoferax sp.
TGGGGCTGGTGCATGAGCTGGTTGCACCTTCTGCCAATGTCGGTGCCGAGCTGCGCGCCAAGGCGCTGCTGTGGATCGCCGCCAACCCCAGCGCGCAGCACCCCTGGGAAATCAAAGATTACAAAGTACCCGGTGGCCTGCCGAGCAACCCCAAGGTGGCAGGGATGCTGGCTGTCGCTCCCGCGATGATCAAGAAGCAGACACGTGGCCTGTACCCTGCGCCCGAGGCCATCATGGCCTGTATGGTGGAGGGCTTGCAGGTCGACTTGCCCACCGCGTACCGCATTGAGTCGCGCTACCTTGCCAAGCTGATGACGGGGGTGAATGCGCGCTCGATGATCAACACTTTTTTCTTCAACATGAACGCGATCAAGAGCGGGCAAAGCCGTCCGGGCACGTTTGCAAAGTACAAGCCTGCCAAAGTCGGCCTGCTGGGTGCGGGCATGATGGGCGCTGGCATTGCGTACGCACAGGCGAGCCGGGGCATTGCGACGGTGCTCAAAGACGTGAGCCAGGAGAAAGCAGACTTGGGCAAATCGTATTCCGCCAAGCTCACGCAAGCGCGCGTGGACAAAGGGCGTATGGGGCCGCACGATCAGACGGAGCTGTTGAACCGCATCTTCGCCACAGGCAGTGCTGCGGATTTGAAGGGCTGCGACTTGATCATCGAAGCAGTCTTTGAAAACCGCGACTTGAAAGCCAAGGTCACGCAAGAAGCCGAGCCGATGCTGGCGGAGGGTGGATTTTTTGCATCCAACACCTCTACCTTGCCGATCAGCGGTTTGGCGAAAGCCTCCGGCAACGCTGAGAAATTCATCGGCATCCATTTCTTCAGCCCGGTCGACAAGATGAAGCTGGTGGAGATCATTCGCGGTGCCAAGACCGATGACGAAACTGTGGCCCGTGCCTTTGACTATGTGCAGGCGATTGGCAAAATACCCATCGTGGTGAACGACTCGCGCGGCTTCTTCACCAGCCGGGTGTTTGGCACTTTTGTGATGGAAGGTGCGGCGATGTTGAGCGAGGGCATCCCTGCAGCGGCGATTGAGAACGCGGGCATTCAATGCGGTATGCCAGTCGGCCCACTGGCGGTGATTGACGAGACTTCGCTTAGTTTGAGCGTTCACGTGATGGATCAAACCCGCGTGGACTTTGCGGCGGACGGTAAGCCGTATGTCGCCACGCCGGGGCAGTTGCTGATTGAGAAGATGGTGAAAGAACTCAAACGCCCTGGCCGCGCGGGCGGTGGCGGTTTTTACGATTACCCGGCGGAAAAAGGGGCCAAGAAAGTGCTGTGGCCGCAGCTCATCAGCTTGTTTGAACAACCTGGGCTTGCCTGGAACATTACCGACATGAAAGACCGTCTGCTGTACCGTCAGGCGGTAGAGACCGCGCGCTGCTTGAGTGAAAACGTGCTGACCACCGTCCACGATGCCAACATCGGCAGCATCTTCGGCATTGGATTTCCCGCGTGGACGGGTGGGGCCATGCAGTTCATCTACGGGATGGGGATTGAGGCGTTTGAAAAGCGCGCCGATGAGCTGGCAGCACAGTTTGGCGAGGGCTTCGCGCTCGATAAAAAGGCCCGTGACGCGATAGCGCGCCACAGGCCTGTTTACTGATCTGAACGCTGAATCAGTTTAAAAATCCAAGCCAGCACTGCGCATCAATCTGATGGTGAATGCGGCTGCATCCTGAGCGGCAAACGGTGTGGGGTGTACGCCGTCTGAGAACGCGAATTTGCTGGTGTCACCCGAGAACAGGGTTCTGGCATTGCAAATGATGGAGCTGCCAATCACATCGCCCGGTGCGCTGAAAGCGTCGCGCCCGCAGGTTGCACCGGTGATGTTGGAGTAGCCCGCGGCAGCCGGGTTGGCTGCAATGGCTTGGCCACGCGCATAGTCGTCAAAATAAATCACACCTTCAACGCCTGCCAGGCCCTGCTTCAAACTGTTGTTGAAGGTGGTGGTCATGGCGGTGGACAGTTGCTTGGTGCTGGCACCAAAGGTCGAACCAAACGGCGTGCCGTTCAGATCGCCTAAGTTACGCACAACCACATATTTCGCGCCTTTGGCGACGATTAGGGTTTTGACATACACGGCAAGCTCTGCACCCGCTTGCCCCATGGCGGTGACCGCCGCGCCAGAGGCCGCGTTCACAGCCGCCTCGCCGCCCGCAGCTACCGCACTGATGGTGGCAACTGGCCAGCCAGCGATGGTGCCAGCGCCCTGCGCCGCCGCACCGCCCGTGGCAGCGGCCCCCACGGCACCCAATTGCATGAAGAAGTCGTTGCCACCGCCGTTCACCGTCACCACGTCGGTGGAACCAAACGTGCCCACCTTGCTCACGTGGCGATTGATCTGGTTTTGAATGGAATCTGCAATCAGACCCAGATTGACTTGATTGAACGGTGCTTTTTGCAAGGCGACTCCGTTCGGGCCAGAGCCAACCGCCGTCACCCGGCTGCTGCCCTGGGCGTAATTGTTGCAGGCTGCGATGTTGACCACGGCTGCACCCTTGACGCCGTTGTTGGCTAGCAGGCCAGTCTGCGCGGCGCATTGCGTGCCAGCACCGAGGGAGGTCGACAGGGCCTCTGACCAGATATTGTTGGCCACGCCGTTGACGGTGAACCGGCCTCCGCCCAGGGCCGCGATGTCGCCAACCTGGTAGGCACCCACATCGCTCACGCTGTCGCCAAAAGTGACGACCTTGGCAAACTGAATCCGGTTGTCGGATGAGCCTCCGCACGCGCTGAGCAGGGCTGCGAACGCAATACCAGTCATGGCAAGTTTGATATTTTTCATGGTGATCTCCAAAAGTAATGCCGACGACAGATGGGGCCTGAAACCCAAGCCCTTCGCACCTGGCGGGGTGGCTATCGTAAGCGGGCGGTTCGCGCCCGTGCCTCGGGTTAACACCAAGGCGAGAAACTTTGGTGACAAAGCGTTATGCGCCCAGCCGATGCATCAGTTGCGCGATCAACTGTGGTTTTTGAACTTTGCCCAAAGCGGTTTTGGGCAGGCTTTCGCAGAAAAGAACGCGCCGCGGCCGCTTGTAGCGGGCCAGTCGCCCGTCAAACAGCGCCATCACATCCGACGCGTCCAACAGCGAGTCCGGTTTCTTGACAATCACCGCGACCGCCACCTCACCCCATTTTTCATCGGGCAAGCCAACGACCGCAGCCTCGGCAACCCCAGGGCATTCGGCGACAATATTTTCAATCTCGGCAGGGTATATGTTCTCGCCGCCCGAGATGATCATGTCTTTGCTGCGACCCACCACATGGTAGAAGCCGCCGGCATCGCAATGGGCCAGGTCTCCCGTGTGGAACCAGCCGTCTCGGAAGGCGGGGTTGTAGGGGTCGCGCCAATATTCGCGCATCAGGTTGGGGGCGCGAAGGCAGATCTCGCCGACATCCGACGGTTTGACCTCTGCACCGGACTCATCCAATAACCTAACCTCAACACTCGGTACCGCGCGGCCTGTGCTGCCCACGTGGGTCATGGCATCCGCGCGTGCAAGGCAGATCGACACCGGGCCAGTCTCGGTGGCGCCGTAGACTTGGCAAACAGGAATTCCCCGTTGATGGAATGCGTTGATCAACGCCACAGGAATAGAACTGGAGCCCGCGCTGAGCTGGCGCAACGACGACAAATCGGCTTGCGAAAAGTCAGGGTGATCCAGCACTGCGCGCATCGTGGCAGGCACCATCAGCGAGGTTGTGGGGCGAAGGCGTTGTACGTCTGCCAACCAGGCACCCGCGTCAAATCGCGCATGTAACGTGACCCGGGCCCCCGCGTACAAAGCAGGGAGCGTTTGAATGCACAGGCCGCCGACGTGGAACAGCGGTAGCGCGGTCAGCACATGGTCATGGCGCGTGAATTGATGAGCCTCAACCGACACTGCGCAATTGGCCAACAGACCCGCCTGCGTGTGCAGCGCGCCTTTGGGCTGGCCGGTGGTGCCCGAGGTGTAAACCAGCAGCACCGGTGAGTGCGCGTCTCCTGCTAAAGCCGCTGAATTACCAGCCGAATCGAGCATCAAATCTTTCGATGCGATTAGTTTGAAGCCATGCTCGGCCTGCAATGTGCTCGCCGCAGCCGCATGGGGCTCATCCGCGACGACAACACTGGCACCCGCGTGCGTGAGGATGCCTGCAATCTCGGCGCATGCCAGCCGGTAATTCAGCGGCAACAAGATTGCATTCAGTCGCGCGAGGGCAAACAGCAGCACCAGCATGGCCGGGTGGTTCAAGCCCCAATAGGCCACTCGGTCACCGGGCTGCACGCCAGCTTGTACCAATGTGTGGGTGGCAGATTCAATGCAACGCCACAACGTGGCGTAGCTGAAGTTCTCTCCCTCAAAGCGCAGGGCAATGTCGCCACCACCCTGGTGCGCATGGCGCTGGACGATATCTGCCAGCCCAGGCTTCATGGCGAAAGCGGTGCTTGGCAGTCAGCGCGCGTGCGTTACGCCGCCATCCACCACCAAGGTGGAGCCCACAACGTAATCGCCCGCCCGGCTGGCCAGGTAAATTGCGGCACCAGCCATGTCTTCGTCCGTTCCAATGCGGCCCGATGGAATGTGTTTGGAGACCTCGGCTGCATGGTCGCGCGCAATCTTGTTCATGTCGGAAGCAAATGCTCCCGGTGCGATGGCGCTGACGACGATGTTGTCCTTGACCAGGCGTAGCGCCATGCGCCGGGTGAGCTGAATCAACCCTGCCTTGCTGGCTGCGTACGAATACGTCTCTTGCGGGTTAACGGAGATACCATCAATCGAGGCGATATTGATCACCTTGGCGCAATGCGTCAGGCCCGCCTTGCGCAATTGCGGCATGAGCGCTTGGGTCAGGAAAAACGGTGCTTTGAGGTTGGTGTCGACCACCTTGTCCCAGCCGCTTTCGGGAAATTCGTCAAATTCCGCGCCCCAAGCGGCCCCTGCGTTGTTGACCAGAATGTCCAGCGTGTCTTCCCGCGCTGCAAACTCGGCGGCCAACGCCTTGGCACCCTCAACCGTCGCAACGTCACCCGGCAGCGACACGCAGAAGCCCTGTTTAGACAACTCAATGGCCGTTTGATCACACACCATCGCCTTGCGCGCCGAGATGTAAACCCGCGCGCCTTGCGCCAAGAATCCGGCGGCGATCATGCGGCCAATGCCGCGTGAGCCGCCGGTGATGAGGGCGGTGCGGCCTTTGAGGGAGAAGAGATCGTTCAAAATAAGGCTCCTTGGATGGGTTGGGACTGTTTTGGTGAAACTATTTCACATTTGATCGTTCTGAAGCTTACTGCGAAAGCCATGCATAACAAGTCACACAAGCGCAGATACTTGCGTGACGCAGAAGGAGTCAGCATGAAAGTACCCCCCGTTTTGGGCCGATTGGCCCGCCCTTCGGCCATGATCGGCACCGTTGCCATCGGCGCCTTGGCCTTGATGTCGTGCGCCACGATGCAGACCGAAGACGCACAAACCGCCTTGAGCCGCGCAGACCGTGCCATGGGTGGCGCGGGCGTCAAAACAATCCGCTATGCCGGCAGTGGCACCGGTACGACTTTTGGCCAGGCTTTTCAGCCCAACATGACGTGGCCCAAAATCGTTTATTCCAGCTTTTCGCGCGTGCATGATTACGACAACGGTGCCTTTCGCGAAGATGCCGCACGCAGCCGCGCCGAGCCCACAGGCGGGGGCGGCGTGCCGCTGATGGGTGCCGGCGAGCAGCGCACCACAGTCTTGATGCGCGACAACTTGGCCTGGAACCTGGCGGGGCCAGCACCGGTGGCCGCGCCCGTGGCCATCCACGCCCGCATTCATGACCTATGGACATCGCCGCACGGCGTGATCAAGGCCGCACTCAAAAACAAGGCTTCATCGCATTCGCACAACGACGGTGGGCGCGCGTTGACGGCGATCTCTTTCGAGCAGGCAGGCTATTTCAAGGCGATCGCCATGATCAATGCCGAAGGCTTGGTCGAGCGGGTCGAGTCGATGCTGCCTCACCCGGTGCTGGGCGATACCGTGGTCACCACGCAGTACAGCGACTACAAAGATTTCAACGGCGTGAGGTTCCCCATGCGGATTCGCCAAAGCATGGCGCGCTCAGAGGTGCTGGACTTGGCCGTGAACGAGGTTGAAGTGAACGCTGCTGCCAACATTGAAGTGCCTGCACTGGTCAAAACAGCAGCGGAGCGTGTGACGGCGGAAAAAGTGACCGATGGCGTGTGGCTGATGGGTGGCGGCTCACACAACAGCGTAGCCATCGAGATGGGCGACCACATGATGGTGGTTGAGGCGCCGCTGTATGACGGACGCACACAAGCGATGCTGGGCGAAGTCAAGAAACTGAACTCGGCAAAGCCGATCCGCTTCCTGGTCAACTCTCACCACCACTTTGACCATTCGGGCGGCCTGCGTTCAGCCGCATCAGAGGGTATTGAGCTGGTCACCAGCGCGCAAGCCAAGCCTTTCTTCGAGCGGGTGATGGCCAACCCGAATCGCATCAGCCCGGATGCGTTGGAAAAATCGGGGCGCAGAGCCGTGATCTCGGCTGTGGACGGCAAGCGCGTCTTCACCGACGGCAAGCGCGTGGCCGAGGCCTACTTCATCGAAGGCGGCGTGCATGCGCAAGGCTTCATGATGGTCTACCTGCCTGCTGAAAAGCTGCTGATCCAAGCCGATGCCTACACGCCCGGCCCACCGAACTCGGCGCCACCCGCCCGCGTCAACGACAATCACGTCAACCTGGTGCAAAACATCGAGCGCCTGAAGCTCAATGTCGAGCGCATCATCCCGCTGCATGGCCGGGTGGTGCCGATTACCGAGCTTTATGCCGGCATCGGCCGCACTAAACCTTAGCCATCCCTCGTGAAGAAGCCCTGATTTGACCGAATCTCCACCTGACTTATTCTGGCCATCCAGCGGCATCTCCCAACTTCAACGCAACGACCGCGGTTGGCTGATACCGACCGACGGCTACCTTCGCCTGTACTTGGAGCGACCCGAGCTGGCGCTGGTTGAAGAATCCTGTGCTGCCGAAATCGCATTGCACGGACTGTTGCGCAACCAGCCGTGCGCCGAGGTTTCAGAGGCCGACGTGATCGCCCTGCAAGACGCCGATGTCGCCGCCAACTACCGTTACTTCCTCGCGTTTCGCGACGCTCTGCTCGCCGCAGGAACGCTGGAGGCATGGTATCTCGCGACCATCCGCTCAGGTCAAATCAACTTGCCGCCGCTCTTCATCGATCTGGTGGTGCAGGCGATTGTGCGCAGCCTGCTCAGTGACGAAAAAGATGCCCAAGTCGCCCGCGCAGGCGAGCTGCTGTTTCGCCCGCAGCGTATCCACTCCAACGACGGTCAGATTCTTTGCGGTGACCAGACCGTGCTGGACTTGCTCAATGAAACCGGCGGCCTGGGCGACATCGGCCGCCTGTTGGCACAGAGCAATGCACCGATGCGCGAGGTCAATCTGCAAGTGCTGAACGACGGCAACGCCGCGCAATATTGGCAGCACAGTGATCGCCACAACTTCCTACTGGACCTCACGCACAACATCAGCACTGACTTAAGTCACGGTCTGGTGCTCAACATGACGCGAGCGCGCTCCGGCCTGAAGGCGATTGCGCGCGTGCTGGAGGCCTGGGTGACGCACTTCCTCGGCGTGCAGGTCACGATCCAGCCTGAGCAAAAAATCGAAGATGCCAACTGGCGCTGGCACGTTGGGCTGGACGTGGAATCCACCGCGCTGCTCAATGATCTGTATGACGGTCGACCCGTGGAGTCGGCCCGCATGCAGGGCCTCTTGAGCCTGTTCCGCCTGACGTTCAAAAACTCCCACGACATGCGCAGCGACGTGGCCGGCAAGCCGGTTTACCTGGGGCTGGCGATGACGGCGGGCAAATTCGTCAGACTCAAACCGCAGAACCTGCTGCTCAATCTGCCACTGGCTCAGACGCAATAATGGCCCACTCTGAATGCTATATATTTGATATCTATCTATGCAATATATACGAGAGCTAGAGCCTTAAAATGTATAAAAATCAGCCCTGCAAGGCATTTTTCCGTTCAATATACCCAGAATAGGTATTTTTGACACCCGCAGGGGAACGACTGTCAATCTGCGGGATAATCGAAGGTTAAGTCAACTCGACCCTACCCATTTACCGGAGTTTTTTCATGGCACAAGCCCCCCGCACCGAAGCAGAACGCAAAGCCACCCCGCGCCCTGTGCCCCCAAAAGGTGTCAACTTCACCGCCCCACGCGGCCAGTTGCGCAGCCTGGAGCGTGGCAGTTCGACCAACAGCAAGAAGAACCCTGGCAAGCGGCCTAAAAAAGGCGGTTGATTCGCTGCCATGCTCAGCCGCAATACATCTGCAACCCCGATTCCGTCAGGTTTCGGTGCACGCACCACGGCGCTGGAGGCGGTACACGGCATCTTGCTTGAGGGCCGCAATGCCATCGTCACCGGGGGTGCCTCCGGCCTGGGGCTGGAAACTTCTCGCGCGCTCGCTTCGGCAGGCGTGCATGTGACGTTGGCCGTACGCAACCCGGATCAGGGCAACGCGGCGGCCGACGCACTGCGCGCGGCATATCCAAGCGCCAGCGTGACTGTGAGCCATCTCGACCTGAGCGACTTGGCCAGCGTCAAGAAATTTGCCGCTGATTGGATAGCAGGAGGAAAGTCGCTGGACATCCTGATCAACAACGCAGCCATCATGGCGTGCCCGTTGACCCGCACCGCACAAGGCTGGGAGGCGCAGTTTGCCACCAATCACCTAGGGCACTTTGCGCTGACCACAGCGCTCCTGCCCGCGCTGAAAAAGGCGGCTCAGGCCCATGGCGATGCGCGGCTGGTTTGCCTGAGTTCATCGGGGCACAAGATCTCGGGCGTGGTGTTTGATGACATTCACTTCGAGCGGCGCGAGTACAACAAGTGGAAAGCCTACGGCCAAGCAAAAAGCGCCAACGCACTGTTCGCGCTCAGCATGCATTTGAAACTTGAGTCAGACGGCATCACCTCCAACGCGGTGCATCCCGGCGGCATCATGACGGGATTGCAAAAGTTTTTACCGATGGAAGAAATGCGCGCTTTGGGCTGGCTCAAAGCAGACGACACGCCGCTGGACATTTTCAAGAACCCAGCCCAAGGCGCGTCCACTAGCGTATGGGCAGCGACCGCGCCTGCGCTCAAGGGCCACGGCGGTCTGTATTTGGAAGATTGCAACCAGGGCCTGCCTGCGGAGCCGACCAACCGCGTATCAGGCTACTCGCCGCACATCATGGATGCGGATGCTGCGCTCAAGCTATGGGCGGTGTCTGAGGCGCTTTTAACGTAACTCATCAGCCCCAAACGACAGAGCGCATTGAAATGGATGCGCCCTGAAAGCTGGTGTTAAAGCTGCGCACCGGCTCCCCTGGATAAGCGGCTCCTGCCGTGTAAAGCACGGGAAGGTAATGCTCGAACGTGGGGTGGGCCTGTTGGGCCAGCGTGCCCTGATTTTGGAAGTCTTGCAGCCGCTCCAGATTGCCGGAGTCGATCTGCGCCGCAGTCCATTGGTCAAACTCACTCGCCCAGTCAAAAGCCCGATCCACCGGCAAGTCAAACCGTGCGGCACGCAGGTTGTGCACCAAGTTGCCACTGCCCACGATCAGCACGCCGTGGTCGCGCAGGCCACGAAGCTGCTGGCCAATGGTGAAATGTTCGGCCATCGGCGCGTTGTAGTCCATGCTCAGTTGCATGACAGGAATATCCGCCAGAGGAAACATCGGCTTGAGCACACCCCAACTGCCGTGG
>JANOTO010000421.1:0-2369 GCA_031416395.1 Rhodoferax sp.
ACGCGGTACTCGGTAACCTTGCCTTTGCTCACCACCACTTTTTGATCCTGCACCCACGCGCCTTGAATGTCGTTGATGGTCTCTGAGGCGCGGGCGATGCCTTGGTTCACCGCATCTTCAAAGCTCTTTTTGCTGCTGGAGGTGATTTCGAGAATTTTGGCGACGGACATGGTGGATCCTGTTGAAAAGTGAATGGATACCTACGTTAGCCGACAACCCGGCAAGTGGCAAGCTCAAGCTTTCATCAGCATGCGACCGAGCGCCAAAAATGCGGGCAGCGTGATCGGGTCATTCGCGGCGCTGCTGGCAATCGGGTGCGAGCCAAAGCGGGCGATCACCATCTCGGCTCTTGGCGCCACGTAAATCCGTTGGCCGTGGATACCGCGCGCTTCATACGCGCCGTGCTCGTTGTGCGTGTTCCACCACATGTTGCGGTACGAAAAACCGGGCAACAAGTTGTAGCCCGCCTTGGCGAATTTGGCGGGGCTTTCGCCCTTGGCAATGTCAGCCACCACAGCGGCGGGGATGACCTGCTGACCCTGCGCTACGCCGTCGCAGCGCATCATTTCGCCAAAGCGCGCCAGGTCACGCAGGCTGGCGCACAGACCGCCGCCGCCAAACGGCACACCGATGGAATCGACGCTGATGTACGCATCTTCCTCGCAACCCAGGCGCTGCCAGATGCGCTCGCTGATCATGTCCGCCAGCGCCACACCCGTCACGCGCTTCATCACCCAGCACAGCACGTCGGTATTGACGGTTTTGTAGGCGAAGGCCTGGCCATGCTCGCCCTCTTTTTGCAGCGTTTGCAAGAACTCGTAAAAGTTGCTCGCACCCGTATAGCCCGCAGGCCGCGCGCGGATCCCGCCCGCGCGGGCGTGATCCCAAATCTGCGCCTTCGGGTCGGAGTACAGCTCTGAATAGGCCACGCCAATCTGCATGTCCATCACCTGGCGCAGTGTGGCATCGGCATAGGCGGTATGGGCCAGCTCGGGCATGTAGTGCGGCACGCGCTTGGTTTCATCCAGCACGCCCTCATGCGCCAGTGTGGCGGCAAGCGTCGCCGCATAGCTTTTGGTGATTGAAAAGCACGCATGCGCCATGTGCGGCTGCAACGCGCCCGCGTAGCGCTCGAACACCCGCTTGCCACGGTGCAGCACCACGATGCCATCGGTGTAGGTGTCGATCAGCGCATTGGCCCACACGCGGGGCTGGCCGCCCATGTCGTTGAAGGCCAGCGCGTCGATCTCTGCGGCCAACGCGGTGTTGATAGCACCCAAGTCGCTGGCCGAGCGGCTGCTGCGCCAGATGTTGACAGTGGGCACCAGCTCGCGCAGGTGTGAGAGCGCCCAGCGGTTCTGCGGGAAGCCCAGGGAACGGTCGTCTTCAAACCGGATGCGCTTGTCCACTGGCGGTGGCGAGCCCTGCATCCAGCCCATGCGGTTTGGGTCCGATGCGGTGGCATCCAGGTAGTCAACGCCGTCAAAACTTTGGGTGCCAGTGGTCATGGTGCGATTTGGGTAGATTAGGGAATAGGAAATATGCTATTTAATTAATAGTTGCTTATGCATGTTATCCGAGAGCTAGAGGTCGATTTGATCATAAAAATGGCAATTTTCCAGGTAAAACGGATAAAAATTAACTCCTAAGTTAATTTTGGTCATATATTCACCACAAATGTAGTAAAACTCAAGTGACAGCCAGACAAATCGGCAAACCGTCCCGTGGCTTGGCAATGGGTGCATAAGCGTAGTCTGGCGCATATCCGGCAGGCACGCTCCACTGCCAATGACGTAGCAGCGGCAGCAGCACCGCCTTGACTTGCATCTCCGCAAAATGCAGCCCGAGGCACATGTGCGCACCACCGCCAAAGGGTGCCCAGGCGTAGGCGTGGCGGCGGTGCTCGGCGCGCGCGGGCGAGAAGCGCTCGGGGTCAAACTGCTCTGGGTTCGTCCACCACTGGGGTGAACGGTGTACTTGAATCGGGAACACCGACACCTGCGTGTTCGCCGGTATCTTGATGCCGTGGATTTCAAAGTCCACCAGCGCGCGCCGTGAAATCGTGGGCAGCGGCTGGTAAAGGCGCAGTGCCTCTTTGAAGGCCAGCTCAACATCCGTCATCAGCGCCAGGTCGTCCAGCGTGGGTAGAGTTCGCGCGCCTTCGTTCATGGCTTGGCCGACTTTGTACGCCTCCAAACGCAAACGATCTTGCCACTCGGGGTGCTTGGCCAACGCATAGACCAATGTGGTGATGGCGCTGGTGGTGGTGTCATGTGCCGCCATCATCAAAAAGATCAGGTGATCGACGATCTCTTCATCGCTGTACTGCTTGTCGTTCTCATCCCGCGCGTGGCAAAGCTGGCTGAACA
>JANOTO010000422.1:0-6456 GCA_031416395.1 Rhodoferax sp.
GGACGTCTTTCACCACCGTGACGATCGCAATGCTCGGCCGGAACAACTCGAGGTTGGCATCCATCACACCCGGCAGGTGCTCGCTCAGCTCGGCGATGCAATACGCATGGTTCGGGCGCATCCGCAGAATGGTCTTGGCGACTTCCGGCGGCACGTTCAACGAGCCAGGGCTGGCAACGCCATTCAGCGCGCCTGAAAGGATGCCGTGCAGCAGGTCTTTGGCGGTGGTTTTTCCGCCGCTTCCCGCGATACCGATGAATACCGGCTTGCGCAAAGCCGGTCGCCAGCGCTGTGCCAATTTGACCAGGAAATCGTCAACCCGCCGGTCGCCCACCACTTTGCGCATGCGCCAAGCCGAGGCCTCAACCAAGTGCGAGAAAAAACGGCTCAACTTGCGCACGCCAAATCAAGTGCGCGTTAGTCGAGCGCTTGTGCGGGTTGAGCGGCTTGAGTAGCCGTCTCGGCTGCGGCCGCTGCGGCCGCTTTTTCGGCCCGTTGGCTGCGCATGGCAGCGATCTTTTTGACGAACGCCCAGCGGTAGACCGTCAAATGGTAAAGCGTGCGTTTGTTCTCAGTCCACTTGGTATGCCAGTCCATCATCCGGCCGAAATATTCGAGACGGCTGATTTTGCGGTCATGGTGGAGTTCCTGCAATTCCTCTTCGCGCAGCAAAAACGCAGGCGAAAAGGACTGAATAGACTCGTCGTACGTGGTTTTCAGGACGATCAGCACGCCTTTGCGTTCAAGGCAAATATTCATGGCCACGACTTTGTCGTCGAACAAGTATTGGTACACGACCGCTTCACCACGAAGGCTGGCATGCTCCAGCATTTCGAGGTAAAAGCGGCCCTGGGCGTTGTCCGGGTGGATTGCGGTGCCTTTTTGCGCTTTCCAGCCGGCGCTTTCCAGGCTTCCATACCGTGCGAGAGCCGCCGCCATATCGGCGTGATTGCGCAAGGATTCCATTTTCAACCGCACACCGTTGGCGGCAAGTTTTGTGCGCTGTTTTCGCATGTTCAGGCGCAGGTTTTTCCCCCTCGCATTCCAGTAGTCCTCAAAGCCGCCTTCAACACCAATCCATCCCGTGTCGATGTAGTCTGTTTGCTTTAGGTCGGGCGCTTCGTCCTCTCGGAGTGCAATTCGAGGATCCACTTGAGTGATCGAGATGGAAAGGCTGAAGCCCAAGGGGCCGTGTAGCAGGCTTCGCGCCACATCAATCAGCCTCAAATGTGCGGCGCATACCCATGCTCCCAAAGGAAGCTGTGACGGCTGAAAAGTTTGCCAACGGAATTTTCCGATGGGGCACAGCAGAAACATCGCCACCACGGAGCCGCCAAGATTGCCAACCAGCAACCGCTCTTTGCCATCGGCCAAGTGTTTCAGCGCCGAGTTGACGACATCTGCCACCAGAAACGGCAAGTCGCCATGTTCGGCATTCAGGCGATCCCAATAGTCGATCAAACTTTGATCGTTGCAGAGTGAAGATGCCGGAAGGTTTTTCCAACTTATAGGGGTGATTGACATGGCTGTTAGGGTTTAGGCCGATTTGAAGCCTTAAGTGGGTTTTGATCGGTCGCCGTTGACCAAGGCTAATAATTCCAGAATCGTGTTCGAGACGTTCTCTACATCTGTTTCACCAAGATCCTGATGGCACAACAGTTGAAGCACATGTTGGCTCCAAAGCAGTCCTTCGTCGTTGGGCAATACCGGGGTTCCTGGCCATATTCTGTCCCAGCGGAAAACTGGCATTTTCATTGTGCGCAGCGCTTGGTAGACGCGTTCACTGTCTTCCACCCAAAGCGGAAACACGTAGGGTGCGCTGGCAGCTTGGAGGGCGGGAAAGATCGGCCTGGCACCCTTCGCTTTGCTGAACTTGCGGCCATAAAGCTCAAAATTCCTGCGCCTCCTGTCGATCACACGGCCGTGGGGCAAGTGTTGACTCAGGAATTTCGTCGCTGCAACCGGCTCCTGGGCTATGCGGGCCATATCGCAATCGTCCATCAATGTGGTTTCTGAAACCGTGGTTTTCGAAGCCAATGCGTCCGTGGCAGCAACGCCCGCGTTCTTGAGCCAAAAAACAGCCCTTAGCAAACCATTGATGCCTGCCAGCCGCCGGTGCCTGGAGGCCACCTCAAAAATGTCAGCCCACGCTTTAAGCTGTGCCTTCCAGCTTGGTTTAACCAAATTGGGGGCGGGAATTGCGTGGTGCGCCGAGGCAAGCAGTCCCCCTTCCGACACCGGGAAGAATTTGGAAATGCTGGCGGTGGCATAGTCACCCCAAGCGCCAACCGGCCGTTCACCGGCATCGCCGAAGTAACTGTGGGCGCAGTCTTCAATCAGCGCGATGCCATTCAAATCGCACCATTGGCGCACCGGAGCCAAAGACTTTGGCAAGCCGAAATAGTGCGCCACGATCATGGCGCGGCAATGCATCGCAGCCCCAGCGTCAATCGTGTCCAAGGCTGGCAAGCCATTGGACTGAATTCCAAAATAGTGAACATTGTGTTTGGCCAACAAGACCGGGGCGACGATGGTTGGGCAATGGTAGGTTGGCACCAACACGCCGCTGCCGGGCGGCAAACGAAGCTGCAATAAGGCCTGATAGATCGCCGCTCTGCCGCTGGTCAGCACCAAGCGGTTTCTGAGGTCTTCAACACTGGCGACTTTCGGCGTTTTAACGCGGCTGAAACTGGCCCATCCCAGCACTGGACTTTTCGGCAAAGGCACATCCAATGTTGTCATCGTGGTTCTGAAGATGCAAAAAACCGGTTTCAAAACTTGCGCAAAAAACCGAACAGGTGCGCCGTGAACGAATCTGTGTAAAAACTAATGTGACGAATTTGTCTTTGCCCGGTGGCCCAGGCCAATTGGTCGACGCTGGCGTTGGTATAGAACTCAATCACGCTGCCGGGGCAAAGCGTGAACAAATGCTCGACCACATGGCGCAGCAAGAGCCTGCCCGGCGAAAATCGGGCGAACTCTTCAGCATAGGTGGTTTTGACCATCACCATCATCCCGTTGGAGGTTATCACCAAGCGCGATGCCGCCAGTTGCCCGTCAAACCAGAGTTCAAACACCATTGCGTTGCCGGTCGCCGCGAAGCCAGACAAAAGCTCTTCGTAGAACTTGCCCTGCGCATTGTCAACGCTGATGGCGGTTCCGCCGCCTGCCTTCCAGCCTTCCGACTCCAGGTTGGCGTAACGCACAAACGCTTCAGAAACCGCGAGCGGCTCCTGATAGCAGCGGAAGTCCGAAGCAACGCCCTCAGCGGCAAGGCGCCGCTCGTACCTGCTGATGTTTTGCACCAACTTCTTTGGCCGCCCGTTCCAGTATTCTTGAAAACTTCCTTGCAGCGCGATGTTCATGGTCAACGCGTGGTCGCTGGTGTAGGTGGTGCGTTTGGGTTCGGCGACCAGGTCGCCTAATGCCGAGTCGCTGCATAGCATGTCCAAGCGCCCTACCAGCCCTGGCAAATCGCGCATCAGTTGCTGCTGATTGGCCGGTGAGTCGACCAGCGACGGGCCGAGCTGCGCTTGCGAGGGCAAGAAGGTCGCCCAACTGGAGAACTGATCTTGCCGCAGCAGGCCGTTGACGAAACGGCTGTCAAGCAGGGGGTTGTTTTTGAAATTGCACTGGTTTAACGCGTCCCAGTCTTGGGTATGCTCCCCAAGGCCATTCTGCAACTTGAAGACAGTCCAATGAGGCATCACGTGCCCACGGCGCGAAGCCACTCAATCGTCAAAGACTCAACCTGGCGCCGATCTGCCGTGCCTGAGAACGTGTGATCTGCCTGTTGCAAATCCAACCTTCGGAGGCGCGGATGGTTCATTGCCAGTCTCCAATGTTTATCCTGGCTCGAAAATTCCAGAAATTCTTTCGCAGTGTAGTCATCGCCGCTGAGAATCAGGCAAATCTTGCCGCCAAAGGTATTCCAGGCCTGGGCCATGCAAGATTGGTAGGCAGCGGAAGGTCCGCCGTAAAGGTTGATGTCAGTTGTATCCTTGGCTCCCGTCAGAGCCAGCCGAAGATTGCCCGTCAATCCTGACAATGCCCGCAATGCCACACCGCCGCGCAGCAGTTTCAACCAAAATTCCCGTTGCAGCAGGCGCTGTGTGTAATAGTGCTTGACTTGGGTGCGGGCCAAGCTCGCGGCCGAGCGCACCCAAGGGTTCAACAAACACAGGCCCGAGACCCTTTGGTCAGCCGTTTCATGGCAGTACAGAAGCGCGGCGGAAGCGCCATCACACAGCCCCCACAGCGCGACTTGTTTGACCTCGGGCACCGCGGCCTGCAAAGCGTCGATGGCGGCGCCTATATCGTCGCCCACCGCTTCAAAATCGCGCAAATCACCTTTGCTGTCACCCATGCCCCGGTAGTCAAAACGCAACACGGCAAAACCATTTGCCGCCAGCGCGCGGGATAGGAGCACGAACTGCCGGTGGCTGCCGGCGCGATACTGGGGGCCGCCGACAATCACCACCACGCCGGTTAGTGTTGGCGTGTCGGGAAACGCCACGATGCCGACCACGTGTTCGCCCCGGCATGAAAAAGTGGTGGCGGCTTCCTGGTAGTTCATGGCACGTTGACCTCCACGCCTGACAAGGCTTCCAAAGTGGCGGCGATTAGATCCGGCGCGTCTTCGATTTCCGTCGTCTGCCAGAACGCCGGGCCATTCACGACGCGAGCGCGGGAGCTGAACCCGCCCGATTGCCACTGAGCGACGGTTTTCTGCGCCACCGGGCTCAAGTTGGCTTCGTTGCGGGTGGACAGCTCGATCCACTCAACGCGGCTGCCCGGTGCGGCATTGGCCGGTGGCTCCAAAACGCTGCGCTCCAGCCCGTTGGCCAGGCCGCCGCTGAGCGAATACCCGGCAATTTCCACAGCGCCGCCATCAGCCAGCTGGCGGCGCAAGGTGTCCATCACCCCCTTTGATTGGCCACTCACCAAATCTCCCGCTACCTTGAGCCGCAGAAACTGCTGCAACAGCGTCTTGCCCGATGCGGGCGGTTGCCAGAAGAGGAAGTGGCAGGGCTGGTCGAACCGTTTCGCAGCCTCCACCGCCAACAGGCAGCCTGCGCGAAGTCCCCACAACCAAATTGGCAGACCCGTCTGTGGCTGGCCATTGGCATCCAGCGGCGCACCCGCCCGGCCTTGAAGGTATTGCAGGCCCAGCGCAACATCATCAAGCCAGGCGTCCCAAGTAGCGTCGCCAAAATCGCCCGAGCTGTCACCGCAGCCAAACAGGTCGATTTGCAGCACCGCATAGCCTGCCGCCGCCAGTGCGCGCGATTGCAGGGCCGCCATGCGACGAGACTTGTTCATTTCCTCAGCAAAAGGGTGAACGTAAAGCACCAAGCCCAGCGGGGGGCTACTGGCGGGTGGGTGATAAAGGCAGAACCGCTGCCCGCCATCCACAGAGCCAAAGGGCAGGAAAAAGGCGCGGGGCGGGGTTGCCACGGAGCCTAAGCCGACAGCTTGCCGCCAACAAAGTCAGCCAACGAGCCCACCGTGGCAAACGTGCTGCCGTCAATGTCATCGTCGTCAACCACCAGGCCGAATTGATCCTCCAGCGAGGTAATCAGCGTGACGACTGCCATCGAATCTAGCTCTGCAATCGCCCCGAGCAGCGCAGTGTCGCGCGTGAATGTGGCTGATCGACCATTCAGACTCAGCACCTCGTCGAGGACGCGAAGCACTTCTTGTGTAACATCCATTGTCATTTCCCGTCAACCTTTTTAGTCTTGATCAATCGCTATTTTAAGTTGCATCGATCTACGGCTGTTTTGATGATTTTGCGGATTGTCAGTTCGTTTGGTCTTTTGTACCCTCACCCTATTTCAAACCGCCATGCAAGAAGCCAATCTCCTGCCCGAATTGATTGCCCGCGCGGCGCGGCGGTCGCCGTCAGCGGTGGCATTGACCAGTCGCGACCATTCGCTGTCCTATTCAGACCTGAATATGCAAGTGTGCTGCTTCGCCTCCGGCTTGATGCACCTTGGCCTGGCGCGCGGCGAACGCGTCGCGATTTACCTCGAAAAGCGCTTTGAGACCGTGATCGCCAGCTTTGGAGCGCCTGCTGCAGGCTTGGTGTTTGTGCCGGTCAACCCCTTGCTCAAGCCCGAGCAAGTTGCCTTTATTCTGCAAGATTGCAATGTGCGCGTGTTGGTGACCTCACCCGAGCGGCTGGCGGGCCTGACCGACGCGCTGGCGGGTTGCCCGGACTTGGAGCACGTGGTGGTGACGGACAGTGCCACGCCACCGGCCCCGATTGCACGCGCGCACTGGGCTTTGACCCGCTGGACTGACTTTTTGAGCGGACCAGCGCGCGCGGGACATCGTGTGATTGATACCGACATGGTCGCCATCCTTTACACCTCCGGCAGTACCGGGCGACCCAAGGGCGTGGTGCTGTCGCATCGCAACATGGTGGCGGGGGCAAAGAGCGTGGCCTCCTAC
>JANOTO010000423.1:0-1612 GCA_031416395.1 Rhodoferax sp.
CAAAATGCGCCGCCTGTGATTTACCAGCGGCCCGTCGTGGTCTACCCGCAACCGCAGGTTGTCTATCAGCAACCGCAAGTTGTCTATCAGCATCCACACGTTGTGTATCAACAGCCGCAGGTGGTGTATCAGCAGCCCCAAGTCGTTTACCAGCAACCCCAGGTGGTTTACGTGCGGCCCCAGCCGACTTATTTCACGCAGCCGCAGCCTGTCTACTACGGCGCGCCGCAGGAGGTTTACAACGGTAAACATCATCCCAAGCACCACGGTTGGCATCAGGGTCATGGCAATCGCCACCACGGCGATGGACCTCAGGGCGCAGTGCGGATCTCAGGTCACGGCTCCAGCGATGACAAAGGGCGCAATCACCATTGATCGGGTTACATCGCTTTGAACAAATGCGCGTACAGGCGGCTCACCGGTAGCCTGTGCGGGTGGCCGCGCAGGGTCAGCCACAGTTTGCCCACCTCGTCACGGGTCACCGCGTCAATGCAGCCTGCACGCACGATGGTGCCGCGGTGAATCTGCCAGAACACTTGCACATCTAGCTGCGCCGTAAGCTCTTTGAGTGGCGTGCGGATCAAGTATTCATGTTGCGCGGTGAGTACGCGCACGTATTTGTCTGCCGCTTCAAAAAACAGCACTTCGTCAACAGGCACCATGCGGATGCTGCTGCCCACACTGGCTTGAATCATCTTCAGCGGTGCCACGGCAGACGTGGCAGCGGGAGCCATCAAGCCACGAAGCTGCGCCATGGTTGCATCCATGTTGGCAGCATCATGCGCGCGGTTGGGCAGAGCTGATTGGAGCTTTGACACCGTCTTTGCCAACCGGGCGGCTTGCACCGGCTTGAGCACGTAGTCGATGGCCTGCGCCTCAAACGCTTGCAGCGCGTACTGGTCATACGCCGTGACGAACACCAATGCCGGGAATGGCTTGTCCGGCCACACATCGACCAACGTCAATGCCGCATCCAGCCCGCTCATGCCCGGCATTTGAATGTCGAAGAACAACACGTCGGGCTGGCGCGCCAGGGCCTCGCGAACGGCAGATGCACCATCACCCACAGTCGCCACAATCTGCAATGCTGGCCAGGCGGCAGCAAGCTCGGCTTTGAGCGCAGCGGCCAAGAGCGGCTCGTCTTCGGCGATCAGGGCAGTGGCGTTCATGCGTTGCCGCCCTTCAACGGTAGCGTGATGGTGATGAGCGTTCCGCTGGGCGCATTGGCGGCTATTGTTAGCGTCGCCTCATTGCCGTAAGCGGTGGCCAGTCGCTCGCGTACCTGCGACAGACCAAAACCGTTGTCTGGGGTGCTGATGCTTGGAGAGCGCAGCCCCACGCCCGTGTCGGCGACTTGCAGCGTCAGTGCCCCATTTGTTTGGCTGGCCCGCACGGTGATGCTGCCGCCCGCCACTTGCGGCTCCAGACCATGCTTGATGCTGTTCTCGACCAGTGGCTGCAACAGCAGAGTCGGCACGCTTCTGTCGGCAAGTTCAGGCGGCAAATCCAGTTTGATCTGCAAGCGCGGCCCCATGCGCACGGCCATCAGTTCCAGGTAATCACTCAGGCGGTCAAACTCGGTTTGCAGCGGGTGCATCGTGGCGCGCGAGGC
>JANOTO010000424.1:0-9409 GCA_031416395.1 Rhodoferax sp.
TGGCGTGAACCCGGCCATCTTGCACACCATGAAGCTCTGCGGCGCAGACACGGTGCTGGCTTTGGGTGGCGTGCAGGGCATTGCTGCCATGGCGTTTGGTTTGTATTCACCCAAGCCTGCGGACGTGATTGTCGGCCCCGGCAACCGCTTTGTGGCTGAGGCCAAGCGCACGCTGTTTGGCCGCATTGGCATTGATGTGGTGGCCGGGCCGACCGAGTCAGCCATCATTGCCGATGAAACCGCTGATGTGAATCTGGTCGCGGCAGACTTGGCTGGCCAGGCCGAGCATGGCCCCGATTCACCTGTCTGGCTGTACACCACCTCGCGCGAATTGGGCATGAAGGTGATTGAACTGATGCCGTCCGTCATTGCCGCCCTGCCTGAGCTGGCACGCAACGCCGCGACGGCTGCCTGGCGTGATTATGGTGAGGTCGTGCTGGTTAGCAATCGCGAGGAAATGGTGGAAATCAGCGACCAATACGCACCCGAGCATTTGCAGGTTTTTGCCAAAGACCTCGACTGGTATTTGGCCCATCTGACCAACTACGGTTCCCTGTTTTTGGGTGAAGAAACCACGGTGGCCTATGGCGACAAATGCGCGGGTCCTAACCACATTTTGCCGACCCGTGGCGCAGCCCGCTATTCAGGTGGATTGAGTGTCGGCAAGTTCATCAAAACCGTGACCTACCAGCGCTTGACGCGCGGTGCCAGCCGGGAAGTCGGCCAGGTTGCCGCCAGAATTTCGCGCCTGGAGGGCATGGAAGGCCATGCCCGCACCGGCGATATTCGGTTGAAGAAATATTACCCTCAAGAGGCTTTTGAGCTGGGCACATTGGCTGGCCATCAACACTGATTTTCTGATGTCTGTAAACCTGACAACACCCCTGACCGCTGCGCCGCGCGCGCCTGACGGCTTGCGGTTTGGCAAAGACCTGAGCACGCCTGAGCCGATTCCTGAAGCAGCGATTGAGCGCGCCGTGGCCTTGATGCGTTCAGGCCGCTTGCACCGCTACGGCGAGCAGGGCTCAGGCTACCCCGAGCCTTCACTGCTGGAACAAGACTACGCCGCCTACGTGGGCAGCCGGTATTGTGTAGCGGTCAGTTCGTGCGGCGCGGCGATGTTCATTGCGCTCAAGGCGCTCGGTGTGAAGGCCGGTGACAAGGTGTTGACCAGCACCTTCACCTTATCGCCTGTGCCTGGGGCGATTGCCCACGCGGGCGCGGAGGCAGTGTTGATTGAAACCAGCGCCGACTACATGACCGATTTGCAAGATCTGGAACGCAAAGCGGTCAGCAGCGGTGCCAAGGTGTTTTTGCTTTCCCACATGCGCGGCCACATCGCCGATTTGCAAGCGGTACGTGCGATTTGCGACAAATACGGTATCGCAGTCATCGAAGATTGCGCCCACACCATGGGTGCGAAATGGGATGGTAAACATACGGGCACGTGGGGCAAGGTGGGCTGCTACAGCGCGCAGACCTACAAGCACATCAATTCGGGTGAAGGCGGTTTGCTGGTCACGGATGACGACGATGTGGCAGCGCAGGCGATTTTGATGTCGGGCTGCTACATGATGCACGACCAACACATTTTGCGGCCCAGCGCGGATGTGTTTGAGCGCTGGAAGTACGTCACACCCAATTTCAGCATGCGCATGTCCAACTTGGCTGCAGCGCTGCTGCGCCCGCAAATTGGCCAAATCGCAGATCGCGGTCGGCGCTGGAACCACATTTATGCCACGCTTGAGCGGGAGCTGAGCCGGGCAAAGCACGTGTCGGTTCCTGCACGTCAGGCCAAAGAAGAATTTGTGGCCAGCTCCATCCAGTTCACCCTTGATTTAAAGCCACGGCAGATCGAGAGATTCTTGAAGGAGTGCGATGTGCGGGGCCTGTACATTAAGTGGTTTGGTACGCCAGCACCAGTCGCCTTTACCAGCAACTATGCGCATTGGCAGTACCTGACAAACAAGCCGGACATTCCCAAATCGATGGACATACTGAACCAATTGTTGGATTTGCGCACGCCGCTGTCGTTGACAAACGATGACTGCGTGTTGATCGGCCAAATCGTGGCGGCGACCAGCCGGATTGCGGGTGCAGCAGATTAATCTTTCCCAAATTTTTCCTGAATCTTTCCATTTCAAACTCAAAGACAAGCACTATGAAACTCACCAATTTCCCACGCGTTCGCATCACCCACGGGCCGACACCACTGGAGTTCATGCCCCGCTTGACCGAGGCCCTGGGTGGCCCCAATTTGTACATCAAACGCGACGACTGCACCGGCCTGGGCACCGGCGGCAACAAAACCCGTAAACTTGAATTTTTAATGGCCGATGCCGTCAAGCATGGCGCAGACACCATCATTACGCAAGGCGCAACCCAGTCCAACCATGCGCGCCAGACGGTGGCGATTGCTGCCAAGATGGGAATGAAATGCGAGATTTTGCTGGAAGACCGCACCGGTTCGACCGTGGACAACTACAAGCATTCAGGCAACGTTTTTCTGGACCACCTCTACGGCGCGAATGTGCAAGAGCTGCCAGGCGGCACCGACATGAATGCGGCCATGGCCAAACTGGCCGACGAGTTGCGCGCCAAGGGTCAGAAGCCCTACATCATTCCCGGTGGCGGCTCCAACGCAATTGGCGCGCTTGGCTACGTGGTCTGCGCGCTTGAAATGGTCAACCAGTTCAACACCCAGGGGCTTGATGTGAGTTGTATCGTGCACGCCACCGGCAGCGCTGGCACGCAAGCGGGCCTGGTAGCAGGTTTGGAAGGCGTACGAAGCCAGATCCCGGTGCTCGGCATTGGCGTGCGCGCGGCCAAGGAAGCCCAAGAAACCAGCGTCTACAACCTGGCCGTCAAAACGGCTGAGTTGCTGGGCGTACCGGGCAGCGTCAGCCGTGAAAGCGTCAAGGCCAACTGCGACTATGTCGGCGGTGGCTACGGCGTGCCTACCCCAGGCATGGTTGAAGCTGTCACCATGATGGCGCGGCTTGAAGGTATTTTGCTGGACCCGGTCTACTCCGGCAAAGGCATGGCAGGCCTGATTGACCTGTGCCGCAAGGGGCATTTCAAGAAAGGCCAGAACGTAGTCTTTGTGCACACGGGCGGATCCGTTGCGCTGTACGGCTACATGAATGCATTTGACGGTCTGAAGCCGCTTTGAGAAGGCGCTGCATGGCGGCGCGCATCACGGTTCATAAGACCCCCAGTTAGCTACATAATCAATAGCAATATTTTGAATATTTACGAGAGCTAGAGGCATATTTTTATCTCAAAATTCCTCCAAACTCGTTCTTGTACTTCAATATACCTTTATTGGGTATATTGAGGTCGAAGTTGCGCAGAGTTAGTCAGAATTCCGCGATCACCTCGGCCCCATGCGAATCGCACCGTCCAGGCGAATCGTCTCACCGTTGAGCATGGTGTTTTCAAGGATGTGAATCGCCAGTTGCGCAAACTCATCGGGCTGGCCCAGGCGCGCGGGGTGTGGCACCGATGCACCGAGCGAGGCCTTGATCGGCTCGGGCAGACGCGCCAACAGCGGCGTGTCAAACAAGCCCGGCGCAATGGTGCAGACGCGGATGAACTTTGTCGCCAAATCACGTGCGGCCACGACCGTCATGCCGACCACGCCCGCTTTGGAGGCCGAGTAGGGAATCTGCCCAATTTGCCCCTCGTATGCGGCGACGGAGGCCGTCATCACCACCGCACCGCGCTCGCCATCAATCACTTCATTTTTCGCCATGCGCGCAGCCGCCAGGCGCAGACAGTTGAAGCTGCCCACCAGGTTGACGCGGATGATGTTCTCGTACTTCTCCAGCGAGCCGGGTTGGCCATCTTTCTCCACCAGGCGCACCGGCCCACCGATGCCTGCGCAATGCACCAGCGCGCGCAACGTTCCAAGGCTTTGCGCGGCATCCAACGCGGCGTTGATCTGCTCGGTGCTGCAGACATCGGCATGCACGTATGTCACGCCCAACTCGGCGGCGACTGCGGCACCCGCATCGCGGTTCAAGTCAACGATCACGACTTGGACGCCCTTCTCCACCAAGCGCCGCGCGCACGCCAGGCCCAGGCCCGATGCGCCACCGGTAACCAGTGCGGACATATTTTGCAGTTTCATACGCTTGTCTCCTGTCAGATGCGTTCAATGATGATTGCCGGGGCCATGCCACCGGCAGCGCACATGGTGACCAAGCCGCGCCTTAAATCGCGCCGCTCCAGTTCATCCAGCAGCGTACCGATCAGTATCGCGCCCGTGGCACCAATCGGGTGGCCCAAGGCCATCGCACCGCCATTGACGTTGACTTTGCTGCGATCCAGCTTCAAATCGCGGATGTACTTTTCCATCACCACGGCGAAGGCTTCGTTGATCTCGAACAAGTCGATGTCGTCCACAGTCAGGCCCGCCTTGGCCAATACCTTGCGTGTAGCGGGCACGGGGGCGTTGAGCATCAGTGTGGGCGAGTCGCCCATGTTGGCGAACGCGACGATGCGGGCGCGGGGTTTGAGGCCATGCTTTGCCGCGTAGTTGGGTGATGCCAGCAGCAGTGCGGCGGAACCGTCCACTACGCCGGATGAATTGCCCGCGTGGTGCACGAAGTTGATGTCCAGCCCTGGGTGTTTTTGCAGGATCAGGCTGCGGTAGGTGTTGCCTTGTGCGTCCAGGGGCACGTCGGCCATTTTGGTGAAGGCGGGTTTGAGTTCGGCCAAGCCTTCAGCGGTGGTTTGCGGTCGCGGGTACTCTTCATGGTCCAACGCCAGACTGCCGTCTTGTTTGTAGACGGGGATCAGGCTGTTGCTGAAGTAGCGGTGTTGAATCGCATGCGCCGCGCGCTGCTGACTTTGCAACGCCGCCGCATCCAGGTCCGCGCGGCTGATGCCTTCCAGCGTGGCAATCGCATCCGCACACACGCCCTGGTGCGACTGCGGGTGCAGCGCGCGCAGGCGCAGGTTGCCGCTGTCCATCATCAGCGGGCCGTCATCCACGCCGCGACGGCCGGGCATGGACATCATCTCGGTGCCGCCCGCCACCAGCAACTCTTCCATGCCAGACATGATGCTGGCTGCTGCCAGATTCACTGCCGTAATGCCCGAGCCGCAAAAGCGATCTAGCGTAACGCCGCCGCTCTTCACGTCATAACCAGCATCCAGTGCGGACATGCGGCCAATGTCGCCACCCTGCCCTCCGCGCTGCGCGCTGGTGCCCCAGATGATGTCGTCCACATCTGCCGTGTTGATTCCGGTACGTGCAGCAATCGCTTTCAAAACCGCAGCGCCAAGATGCTGGGGATGCAAGTCTGCCAGCGCGCCTTTGCCCGCCTTGCCGATGCCTCGTGGCGTGCGGCAGGCATCGATGATGAGGGCATCTGGCATGGGGAACTCCTAAGCTTGTGCAATGATGAAGGACTGTCCATTCTGTGCCCAAGCCGCTATCGCGCGCTGTCTCAAACAGGTCACAAGCAGCCAAATCATCAAAAAAAAGGGCAAGCTCTTGAAGAGCCTGCCCTGTGTAATTGACCCCTGTTTGGGTCACCTGGAGATTGGCGTCGGTAGCATCACGGAACTGGTGCTTTGCTCGCCCAGGGTATTCGCCTTGGCACCGACATGCTTGACTTTAATGGAACGCCTGTTCGCGTCAAGACAGGCAAGTTGAAGCAACCGGCGGGTTTGAGAACTAAGTCTCAGATTGACGGGAATCTTCAGCCGAAGGGCTTTTAGCTGAGGTCCACGGCAAGGTCGACGGTTCGCGCGGGGGCCTGCATACGGGTCTGGCTTGGCTTGCCAAGATCCTTGTCGCCGCGAGCGGCGGCGCGAACTGTATCCAGCAGGTTCTGGTCCGAGTAAGGCTTGATCAGGAAGGCATTGACCCCAACACTCAAAGCATGCTCGCGGTGCTTGTCCTGCCCGCGTGACGTCAGCATGATGACGGGCACATTGGGCTGATCCGAGCGGTTGCGAATGAACTCGGTCAACTCAAAACCGTTGAGCTGGGGCATTTCGAGGTCGGTGAGGATCACCGAGAAGCGGCCGTCCAGCATGGCGCGCATCGCCTCCAGGCCGTCGCGTGCCAAGGTCACCTTGTAGTTTTCGTCGCGCAGCAAGGCACCGATGGTGTTGCGAACGGAAGAAGAATCGTCCACCACCAAAACGTGCTGCTGCTCCTGCAATGCCGCCTGCAGGTCGCGCAAGCCCTGCGCCTGCACGGGCAGGGGTCGGCGCGAGAGATCAATCAAGTCCAGCATGAGCGCCAGGCTGCCATCTGCCAGCGTGGCCACGCCGCTGATGCCAGGCATGCTGTCGATCAGCTCGGGCGGTGGCGACACCAGGTACTCGCGCGCTTCAATGATGCGGTCGACCTCGATTCGGCGAAGCGTACCGTCTACATTCACGACCAGCGAAGGCTTATTGCTGGCACCCACGCGATCCTCGGTCTGGCTTGCGCCATGCAACAGTTGCGGCAGCGAGACCACGGGCATGCCTGCACTCAAATCGGCAACTTCTGTAGGCACGTCCACGGTAAAAGGGGCAGGCTCGGCACGCTCAAGCTGGGTACTGGGTACGAGGAATTTCTCGCCATCGGCCTCCAACAGCAGCGCATGCACGGTGCCGATGGATGACAGCACAAACAGCCGGAATTCGGTGCCAAAACCCAACTCGGACGACACGGCAATATTGCCCTGCAACGACGATACAGCCTGCGCCACAGCATCCAAGCCCACACCTCGTCCCGAGGTTTCGGTGACGGCGGAACGGGTTGTGAAACCCGGTAAAAAAATCAAACGACCAATTTCTTCGTCGGTCAGCTCGGCGTCAACCGGTACCAGGCCGCTCCATTGCGCTTTGTTCAAAATAGCGGAATAGTCCAGACCCCGGCCATCATCGGTGATGGTGATAACCACGCCACTGCCACGCGCGGCAAAATTAACTTCAATGCTTCCCTCTTCAGGCTTGCCCAGGGCCAGCCGTTCATCCGGCGCCTCGATGCCATGGTCAACGCTGTTTCTGAGCAGATGCAACAGGGCCTCGGACAGAGGACCAAGCACCGCCGCGTCAACCCGCAGATCGTCACCGCTGATGTTGATGCTGGCACGCTTTCCCACCGCCACACAGGTCTGGCGCACCGTGCGGCGCAAGCGCGCGCGCAGGCCCGAGAGCGGACGCAGGCGAGCCTGGGCAATCTGGTAGCGCGCTTCACGGGCAATGTCGAGCTGGCGTTGGGTCAGCACGTTGACATCGCGCAGCGCCGGCAGCAGTTCGGCGCGCGCAGCACGCAGATCGTTCATCGCCTCATTCAACGCTTGAGTAGAGCCGGTCAACTCGTTGTAGCGATCCATTTCGAGGGCATTGAACCCGGCTTGCTGTTCCTGCGGTGCGTTGGATGAAACCCCTGCGGAGGCCCCGCCTCGCGGGGTGACGTGGGTGGCAACGCCCGCTCCCGTCTTGCCTGCCGCTCCAGTCGTTTCTGCCGCCCGGCCCAGGCCTTGCAGCACCACGAGGCTCTCAATTTCGGCCAGACGCAAAGCTGCCACCTGATCCAGACCCGCCAGTGCGCCAAAACGATTCATCAGCTCGTCGTTTTGCGTGCGCAGGCGTAGCAGGCCAATGGCCAGCTCATTGACGGCGCGGAACACCTTGTCAAGCGCTTTGGCGGAGATGCGCACCTGCGGATCTTCGTCGCTTTGCCCGTCATTTTGCGTTTGATTCCCAGCGGCTTCGGCCACGGCGGTCACCGCTTCGTCGTCGATCTGAATCAACGGCAGTTGCGTTGGGCGCGTGGTGATCACATCAGAGGGCTGAACGCCGTCGCTCAGCAACAAGTCCGGCGGCACCTGGATGCCCTGCAAATGGCCGGCCCAAGCGTGCAATTGACAGGTGACCTGCTCAAAATCCCGCGTCATCGGAGTTTTGTTAGCAAGATGATTGAGCGCCATGTCCAACTGATCACAACTGGCCGCCATCACCTGGTGCAGACCCGCGGGAGCGACGAAATCTTCTTGCCGGAAGGCTTCCAGCACATCTTCCAGCGCATGCGCCAACGTGGCAATGCCGCGAATGCCGGAGATCGCCGCTGTGCCTTTGAGCGTGTGCGCGTTGCGGTGCGCAAGCTCAAGCTGTGCTGCAGAGACTTGGCCCGTCGCCAGCTCGGCCACAATGTTGGAGAGTTGCTCAATCTGCGCCGGGCCTTCAGCCAGGAAGCCGTCCAGAATGTCCGCATCTGAGTCTTCAGGAATTTGCAGCGACATGGCCTGCGCGTCAGGCAGCTCGAACTTGGGCAGCAAAGCCGCCTGCTGATCATCCATGGAAGGCGGCGACTTCAGCAGCGCCTCAAGCTCTCGCAACTGATCTTCTTCCCACAGAACCAGCTTGTTGGCGTGCGCCAAATCAGCCAGCAGGCCCGCAATATCAACATCGGCAAGATCGCCGTGGCTCCAGCCGTCCAGGTAAGCCATGAAAAAATCGGGCCAATGTGCGAGCAGTGGCGCAGCACTTTGCCTGGCCTCAAGCGGGCTCTGGGGCATCGGCTGCAGCATGTGCGCCAAGCTGGAGGCCGCCCAGGCCAATCCAATCAGGCCCAAAGACTCCGTCGCCTGCGAAGAACGTGTGCAAAAGTCCGCATAGGTGAAGGCTGCTTCATCAAGCAGGGGCTGGCTTGCTTCGTTCGACTCAAGCGTGGTCAGCACGATGGCGCCAGCCAACAAGCTGTCACGGCTCAACGCAGCCTCTTCGGCAATGATCTGTGTCAGTTCAGTCAGTTGCATGTCGCTGCGGCTTGAATGGGGTCGACTAAAACCAGTTCGGTTTGTGCCAAGTCAGTCTGTATCACGTCAACTTGAATTCAGAAACCACGCCGATCAATCGGTCAGATGAGCGCACCAACACGGCCACATCATCGTTGGTGTTTTTCATCAGCTGATCGGCTTGTTTGTTGGATTGGGTGATGGCCTCGGCACGCTGGGCCAGCCGAACCGCAAGGGCAATCTGGCGCGTTGATTCATTGGCAATGCGCTGCACCGTTTCCGCCAGCCGCGCGTTGGCGGCTTCAGTTTCCTGCATCTGCTGACCTGACTTTTCAGCAACTTCAGAGCCGCGCACCACGTCGGTCACTGTGCGGTTCAGGGCAGCCACAGTTTCAGAGGTTTCAAGCTGGATGTTCTGCGACAGCTGGGCGATCTGCATGGTGGCGTTGCGAGAGGCGTCGGCGAGGCGCTGCACCTCTTCGGTCACCACCGCAAAACCGCGCCCGGCCTCGCCGGCCATCGCCGCCTGCATGGAGGCGTTGAGCGCCAGCACGTGGGTGCGCTCGGAGATCGAATTGATCACCGTCACGATCTGCGAAATCTCCTGCGAGCGCTCGCCCAGGCGCTTGACGCGTTTCTCCATCTCGCCAATCGACTCG
>JANOTO010000425.1:0-9021 GCA_031416395.1 Rhodoferax sp.
ACGCTGGAGTTGAAGCAAGGCGCGCGCCATGCGCTGATCGGCCCCAACGGCGCGGGTAAAACCACGCTGATCAACCTGCTCACGGGCGTGCTGGAGCCCACCGCAGGCCGCATCACCCTGCTCGGCCAAGACATCACCGCTGTGCCACCGCACCAGCGGGTTGCACGCGGCATGGTGCGCACATTTCAAATCAACCAGTTGTTTGACGCGCTCACCCCGCTTCAGACGCTGGCCCTCACCGTGTCGCAGCGGCAGGGTTTGGGCGGCAAGTGGTGGCAGGCATTGGGGCACAGCAGTGCCGTCATGCAGCGCTGCGAGCAGTTGCTGGCGCAGTTTCATTTGACGGCGGTGATGAACCAAAAGACCGCCGAGCTGGCCTATGGCAAGCGCCGTCTGCTAGAGATTGCGATTGCCCTGGCGTGCGAGCCGCGCGTGCTGCTGCTGGACGAGCCCGTCGCCGGTGTGCCTGCGGGCGAGCGCGAAGAGCTGCTGCAAACCGTCGCCGCGCTGCCGGATCATGTGTCGATCTTGCTGATCGAGCACGACATGGATTTGGTCTTCAGCTTCGCCACCCGCATGACGGTGATGGTCAACGGTGCGGTGCTGACTGAGGGCGACCCTGACGCCATCGCTAACGACCCGCAAGTCAAGGCCGTGTATTTGGGCCATGGCACCGAGATTGATGCATGACGGCGCTGCTGAAGATTGACAAGCTCAGTGCGGGCTATGGCGAGGCAGTGGTGCTCACGGGCATCTCACTGTCGTTGGCTGAAGGTGAAACGCTGGCCCTGCTGGGGCGCAACGGCACGGGCAAGACAACGCTGATCAATACCCTGGCAGGGGCCACGCGCCAGCACGCCGGCACGATCATGCTGGGCGGCCTGCCGCTGCACAAACTGCCCTCCCACGAGCGTGCGGCAGCGGGCATCGGCTGGGTGCCGCAGGAGCGCAATATCTTCAAATCGCTGACGGTGGATGAGAATTTGAGCGCCGTCGCAAGGCCTGCACGCGCTGGCCGCAACGCCGCGCCCTGGACACCAGCACGCGTTTATGAGCTGTTCCCCCGTCTGGCCGAGCGCAAAGGCAACCTCGGTACGCAGCTATCCGGCGGAGAGCAGCAAATGCTGGCTGTGGGCCGTGCGCTGGTGCTCAACCCCACGCTGCTGCTGCTGGACGAGCCCCTCGAAGGCCTGGCCCCCATCATCGTGCAGGAGTTGCTGCGCGCGATTCGCCGCATCACGCGCGAGGAGGGCTTGAGCGCCATCATCGTGGAGCAGCACCCGCAGGCGATTTTGGCGATTTCTGACCAGGCCGTTGTGCTCGACCGTGGAACCGTCGTCCACACAGGCAGCGCGCGCGGGTTGAAAGATGACTCGGCGCTCTTGCAACGGCTGTTGGGTGTGGCACGTTGATGAGTATTTGCTACTGTATTAGTAGCTTATTATTCAATTGATACGAGAGCTAGAGGGTTGTTTTATTCATAATTTTGCCATTTTGGGGCATTTTGGAGTAAAAACTAACCTGCAGGTTAATTTTAATGAGGTCTGCGGCCAGATAAAACGGACTTGTCTGAATTGACCGAATCAGTGGGAGGCAACCACAGTTCGATCACACCTGGCTGGGCTTGCAACGAGCTTGGCAAGTCCCGCAGCCAGACCTGATTTTCCAGGCCAGGGACGACCCACGGTGCACCAATGTAGTTGGAGATGGCGAGTGCGCAGGCCTGCGTTTTGGGATCGGCGCGGTCATGCATGAGCAAGGTAGGTTTGGGCCAGGGAACGGGCTTGCGCGCTTGGCGCAGATCCGCCGCGCGGCTCACGTTCTCAACCGGCGCCACCATTACCGGCCCAACCGGTGCGGCTTGCAGCTCCTTGCGCAATGTGCGTGTATGGATGCGTGAGGCCTCGTCGTAAATGTGGATGTAAAGCGTGGTGCGAGCCGTACCGCGCATGCAAGGCTCAAGCGACTTTGCGGGATCTGCAAGTTGAGGCTGCGGCATTGGGGATGCGGTTGAGGCAGTTACTGCCGCAGTCGGTTGATGGGTGGCCTGACTTGGCGAAGGCTTTATCGCGAGATGGGGCAACTGCGGTGCCACGTTATTCAGCTTGGATGGATCCCCAATCTTTGCTTGCACGGCGACGGCACCAATGCCTGGCACCTGCACCTTGGTACCTTCGCGGGCACGCTGGCACGCCAGGCGCTGCGCTCGGTTGATTTCGGCACCTGGTGTGGCACCCTGCACACTAGGCGGCCCGTCCGTGCCAGTGCTTGAAGCAGGGGCCGTCTGCGCACCCCTTGAAGCACATGGCTGCCAGTAGCTCATCGCGTTGTCCTCCGCTTTGAAGGCGACTTTGCACAGACCCTGCAGGCTTGCCCGCTTGGCTTCACATCCCGTTGCCGTGTCGGTTTCGGCCAGGCAAATGTCTGTCACCCGGTTCGCCAGGTCAATGATGGTGTTGCCGTCAGCCTTGGGCAGGTCAGGCGCGTCGCGCAGTTGGAGCATCTGAGTTGCTTGCGTGATCAGATCGCGGTTTATGACGGGGCAGCCCGGCGTGATCGTGTCAAGCTCCTTCTCCAGGCCTTTGGTGGCTTCCAGAAACCGGCTGTGCAGCGCAGTTTGCTGCGCGGTACTCTCACGCTGCTGCTGCTCCATGATTTGCCAGACTGACAGCAGCACCGTGCCCGAGGCACCCAGCCCCAATGTGGTGGTGATGGCCGCTGCACGGGCGCTGCGCCGCCAAAGCGGTTCGCTCTTGTTGGCTTGTGCCGATTCTTTGGCGGCCCCCAAGCGAGCCGCAACTTTGAGCGGGTGGCGCGCCGGGCTGCGCCAGCCCGGCAGCTGTGCCAGCCAGCTGTCGTGCAAGGCGCGGCCAAAGTCTTCGCCCAGGCGGTGATAGCTCTCCCATTGGGCCTCGTCAAAAGATTGATCAGCCGTGGACTCATGCGGAAAGCTGGGGTGCTTTTGCGCGTAGGCTAGCAAGTCCACATCCAGCGCGTCATGCAAATTGGGTTTGACGACCAGCAGCGTGCCTTCAGGCCGATAGGTTTTGCCAGGCTGGCCGTTGGCATCCAGCAGCCCGGCGCGCTCGCGGTAGCGGATGCGTGCCAGCAGCACACCCCGGCACGAATGGTTGTTGGCCAGGTGCTCGGGTGAGACCACAGTCAGCTCGTTGCTGGCCAGTGTGAACAGGTTGTCTGCCTCGGCGCGGCTGTAAAAATCAATGTCTGCGCCAAAGTCGATGCGCGCCTTGCGCACCAGGTTTTCAAGATCGCCAAACTCGTAGTCCGGGTCGCCACTGGCATCAGACAGGATGATGAAGTCAAGCTCGCGCTTGATCAGCGGGTAGACCGCACTGTTCTCGAAATGACCGCCATCGCTCAAGTACCACCAGGGCCTGTCTTGACCAAAAAAAGTGGCGCTGGCCTCGCACGTCAGCATTAGCGGTTTGGGCATGAAGCGCCACGAAAGGTAACTTAGCCAGCGTAAGCGAACCCGCTCGCGCGGAGCGCGCATCCAGTGACCCAGGCGTACGCCCAGAAAGTAAACGAGCAGCGCCAGCCCACGTGATGTGTACGCACCAGCACCGGGGGAGGCTGCTGCGCCCGACACGGCCACCCAGCGCCCCAACGTGCCTGCGTCTTGCGTGGGCTTGAACGCGATGAACTCATCCGGCCCCACTTCAAAGCCACGCCAGGTGGCTGTTACTGCAGCCCCCTTGCGGTCGGCGTTGTACAGGCCGCTGTCGTCGTCACGGGTCTGATTCAAGCAGGTGTTGACCAAGTGAATCGGCCCGCCGTGCTCGTCGGGGCGGTACTTGCGCAGCCGCAGGTCATCGCCGTCCACCACTTGGGTCACATTGGCATGCAGCGCAGTGCCTGGGTTGGCACCCGTCGCTTGCGGGTTGGGACTGGGGGCCGGATTGAAATGCCTGCCCTTGTTGCCCACCGCGAGGTAGGCGCGATTCAAGCGCGCGCGGTAGAAGCTGTGCAGTGATGAGGTGTTGGCCATTTGCGAGTTACCTGCCGTCAACAGCACCCACAGCACCCAAAGCGCAGCGGGCATGCAGGCGCGCAGCCACGCGGGCATGCCAATCAGCATCTTGAAAGGCTCCGGTGCAAACACGAACCATTGCAGCAGCACCAGCCAGCCGGTGGTCAGCACCAGCATGCCCAGCAGGCTGGCAAAGCTGAGAATCTGCGGCCACCACTGGCGAGCCTGCGTGGTCGTGTCCGCAGCGATTTTTTGCAGTGGCTGCATCAGCGTTCGAAGGGCGATGAGCGCCACGCCGCCCACGCCCACGCCGCTCCAAAGCCAAGGCTTGTCGCTAGGTACCACCACCACTTCGAGCAGCCACCAACTGATTCGATCCAGCCCGCCCAGCGCCACCAGTCCGAGTGCAATCAGCATCGCCCAGCGCAGCATCCGGGTCAGCCAGTTGCGCAGCAGGGCCACTTTGAGCCCGTGCGAGCCCTTCAGCAAGCCCATGCAGCAGCGGGTGGCCAGTTGCCCAAGTACCGTCGAGATCAGCGCCAGCGCACCGGCGGCGGGCCAGTTCAGGCTGTGGTGCAGCGGGTTGATCGACTTGTCCTGCACCATCAAATGCACCAAGTAAAAAGCCGCGGCGCTGAAGATCAGCAAAAAGATGATGTCCCCTGCGTTGAGCAAGACGGAGCGGGCCTCGTTGTCTGGCTCATCGCGTGCAGACCAATAACCCGCCAGCAGGCCCGGTGACGTCGCTGCCCAGAATGCGGCTGCCACCACCCACCATGGTGTGTGCCACTTTTGCCAATTGGCGGGCTCCAGCACCTGGTAGGTGTGCTGCCAGAGGTGTGGGGTGATCACCACCAGCCCGAGCGCAATGCAAGCGACCATGAACTCGGCGTGGATGGCAATCCAAGCGCGTAAAAAAGTCACCACGGCGGTGCCGATGTCACGCGAGCCAGCGGGCGTCAGGTAGCGGCCATTGCGGCGCAGCCAGGCCAGCACCGGCGAGTTGGATGCCGCCATCAAGCCCTGTGCGCACTTGAACCCGTAACTGGCCACCAGTCGCCCATACATCGCTGCGGTGTAGCCACCACCGGAGACGCTGGAGAGGTAGTCCAGCCGCCCCAGGAGCGACTGGCTGGCCAGCGTTCTGGGTGGCGCACTGCTGTTGATCGGCACATCTTCTTGCGGGTGTGCCAAGCCGCGCATCAGGCCCAGCGCAAAGGTGGCACTGCGCACGCCACCGCCTGAAAGCGCCAGGCCCAAGCGCGGCAAGCGCAGCTCGCGCGCGGCCTCGGGCGTGGTGGACCCCGGCGGCAGCGCCAGCACGCAGCGCCTGCGCGCGTCAATCGCGTCCAGCTCGGCGGCGTTCAATGCAGACAGCGTATCGGCCAGTTCAATGTCAGCACGCGGCGCTGGCGCGAGTGCAGGTGAGGTTGGCTGGGTGCTCATGGGTTTGCCCTCCCTTGATTCTCGGCAATGCCTTTTGGAATCCGCGCTATCCTGCGCCGCGATCGGACTGGCGTCAACGTGAATATGCACCTTTTCAGCGCGTGGTTCAAGCCCGCATAAACTCGTAACTTTCCACGCGATGAAAGATGATCATGATGACTCCGCTTCCGATTCCAAAACTGAAGAAGCTGCTGTGGAGCGCAGCCTTCGCTGCGCTCGCAAGCCTCAGCCTGCAAACAGTGCAGGCCCAATCCTTCCCCAATAAGTCGATCAAAATCGTTGTGCCCAACGCGGCGGGCGGAGCCGCTGACTTGACCGCGCGTGCGGTTGGCCAAAAGATGGCTGAGTCCCTGGGGCAGTCCGTCGTTATCGACAACAAGCCCAGCGCGGGCGGCGTGGTGGCCGGTGACCTGGTGGCCAAGGCGGAGCCCGATGGCTACACCGTGCTGCTGATATCCAGCGGCACCGCAGTCAGCGCCTCGCTGTTCAAAACGCTGCCTTTTGACACGTTGAAAGACTTTGCACCCGTCGGCACGCTGGCCACGTTTGATTTAGCCATCGTCGTGAACGAGGCGGGCCGCTTTAAAACGCTGGCGGACTTGCTGGCCTATGGCAAAGCCAACCCCGGCAAGCTCAACATCGGTACGCCGAACATCGGTACCACGCAAAACCTGGCGGCGGAGCTGTTCAAGGTAAGCGCCGGCATTGAGGCGCAGGTGGTGCCTTTCAACGGCACACCGCCCGTCATTACCGCACTGCGCGGTGGCGAGATTGATGCGGCCATCGACATCCTCGGCCCGCTGATGGCGCAGATCAGTGCCAAAGCCATTCGACCCGTTGCCGTGCTGGGCGACAAACGCGCGGCGCAGTTGCCTGATGTGCCTGCCGCGCGCGAGAGCGGTGGTGCGCTGGCGGCGTTCAACGTGTCGTCATGGAACGGCCTGGCCGTGCCTGCCAAAACGCCCAAGGACGTGATCGCACGCCTGAACCGAGAGGTCAACGCCGCGTTGAACCTGCCGGACATCAAGAAACGCCTGCTCGACCTGAACCTGGTGGCCTCTGGTGGCACGCCCGAACACGCCGCAGAAGTGTTGGCCAATGACATCAAGCGCTGGGCCGACGTGATTGCCCGCGCCAACATTGCCAAACAGTAGGCGGTATGAACAGCCACATCGGAGTGATCGGCTACGGTGAAGTCGGTAAGGTCTTTTGCGCGGGCTTGAAATCCAAGAGCGGGATTGAAAGCGTCAGCACCTGGGACTTGAAGTTTGCCGATGCTGCCCTGGCTGCGACGCAAGCCCGACACGCCCAAGCTGCTGGCATTGGCGTGTGCACCTCGATGCAGGCGCTGTGCCAGCAGGCGGATTGGCTGATCTCTGCGGTGACTGCCTCCAACACCCTCGCAGTTGCGCGCGAGGCTGCAGCGAATTTGAAGCCAGGCACGCTGTTTCTGGATTTGAACTCGGCCTCGCCCGGTACCAAGCAGCAGGCCGCAAAACTGATTGAAGCGGCGGGCGGCCATTACGTCGAGGCGGGCGTGATGACCTCGGTGCCGCCCTATGGCATCAAGGTGCCGATGTTGCTGGGTGGCGCGCAAGCCGAGGCGCTGGCGGCACGGCTGCGTGGTTTTGACATGGATGTGAAGTGCGTGTCGACCGAGATCGGTATCGCCAGCGCCATCAAAATGTGCCGTAGCGTGATGATCAAAGGGCTGGAGGCGCTGGTGATTGAAAGCTACACGACGGCCCGCGCCTACGGTGTGGAAGACCATGTGCTGCCGACGTTGGCTGAGACCTTTCCCAGCATCGACTGGGAGAAGCAAGGCGCGTATTTTTTCAGCCGCGTCGTGCAGCACGGCAAGCGCCGCGCCGAGGAAATGCGTGAGGCCGCCAACACCGTGAAAGAGGCGGGGTTCGAGCCCTTGATGTCGTCTGCCATCGCCAGCAAGCAGCAGTGGGTGGCAGATCAAGCAGCGGCGGGCGTGTTTGCCGATCTTGAAAAATCAGCCGTCTGGCAAGCCTATGCCGACCGTCTTCTCTCCCAATCTAAAACATGAGCAAAACATGACCAAGCAACTCCATCTCAACGCCTTCGACATGAATTGTGTCGGCCACATTCAGCAAGGCTTGTGGACGCATCCGCGCGATCAATCCTCGCGCTACCTGGATATTCATTATTGGACGGACTACGCGCGGCGTTTAGAGGCGGGCCTGTTCGACGGCATCTTTTTTGCCGACGTGCTGGGCGTTTACGACGTGCTCGGTGCCAGCCCCGATGCCGCTGTGCGCGGCGCAGTGCAAGTGCCGGTGAACGACCCCACGCTGTTGATCCCGGCCATGGCAGCGGCGACGCAGCATCTGGGCTTTGGCGTAACGGCCAATCTCACTTACGAAGCGCCATATCAGTTCGCGCGGCGTATGTCCACGCTGGATCATTTGACGAATGGCCGCATCGGCTGGAACATCGTCACAGGTTATCTTGACAGCGCTGCCCGCGCAGTCGGCCTAACAGGCCAAACCGCGCATGACGACCGCTACGACCTGGCCGACGAGTACATGGCCTTGGTTTACAAGTTGTGGGAAGGTAGTTGGGAAGATGGTTCGGTTCTGCGCGACAAGGCCAGCGGCACTTATGCCGATGCCAGCAAAGTCCATCTTGTGCATCACCACGGCCCGCAGTACAAGGTCGATGCCATGCATTTGAGCGAGCCCTCGGTGCAGCGTACGCCCGTGCTCTACCAAGCGGGCTCGTCAGCGCGCGGATCGCGTTTTGCAGCCACGCACGCGGAGTGTGTTTTTCTCAACGGCCAAAGCCAGCCGGGCGTGCGCAAGATTGTGGACAGCATCCGCAGTCAGGCCGCAGTATTGGGCCGAGCGCCGGGCGACATCAAAATGTTTCTCGGGGCCACCATCGTCACGGCAGAAACTGACGCGCAGGCGCAGGAGAAGTTTACCGAGTACCTGCGTTACGCCAGCTCCGAAGCCGCGCTGGTACACGCCGCCGCGTCGATGGGCATTGACTTCAGCAAGTTCGATATTGATGAACCCATCGCCACCGAGAAAAGTCAGGCCATCGTCTCCAACATCACGGCCATGACCCAAACCGCCGGCCCGCAGTGGACGCGGCGCAAGCTGCTCGAACAGATGGTGATGGGCAGCCGCCAAGCGCCGTGGGTCGGCAGCGCCAAAAAAATCGCCGATACGATGATCCGCTGGAGTGAAGATGCCGATGTGGACGGCTTCAACCTCGCTCGCACCGTCGTGCCCGAGTGCTTCGACGACTTCATCTCGCTGGTCGTACCGCGCTTGCAGGAGCGCGGGGCCTTCAAGACACAGTACGAAGCGGGCTCGTTGCGCGGCAAACTGTTTGGGCGGGATCGCCTGCCTGCGAGTCATGCTGTGGCGCAGTATCGGGCGATCACAGCGGAGTCACCGCCAAATTGAACGCTATAGTAAATATAGCATACTATGCAATATATACGAGAGCTAAATCGTCAAAAAGTTTGTAAGATTGATCGCAAAGACGATTTTTGATGATTTTTGAGTATACTTGACTACAAATGTAGTAAATTAATTTTTAAAGAC
>JANOTO010000426.1:0-3806 GCA_031416395.1 Rhodoferax sp.
CCCATCCCGCGCTGGATCGTCGTAGGCGCAGGCACTGGCGGCACGAGCGCCACCATGGGGCGCTACGTGCGCTTTCAGCGCCACGCCACCCAGGTGTGCGTGCCTGACCCTGAAGGCTCGGTCTTTGGCGAGTACCACAGCAGCGGCGACGCGACGTTAACTGGCCCTGGCTCGCGCATCGAAGGCATAGGCCGCCCGCGCGTGGAGGCCAGCTTTGTGCGCACGGTGATCGACCGCATGATGGTTGTGAGCAATGTTGATTCCGTCGCCGCAATGCGTGTGCTGTCCGCTCTGCTGGGTCGCAAAGTCGGCCCCTCCACCGGCACCAACTTCGTTGGCATGCTACAACTCGCTCGAGAGATGCGCGCGCAACATCAAACTGGCTCCATTGTCTCGCTGCTGTGCGATGCGGGCGAGCGCTATTTGCCGACGTATCACGATGCTGATTGGGTGAGTGAGAGTTTTGGCGACTGCGCGGCTGCGGCAGCGCGCGTCACGTCATTGCTGGATTGCTGATTGGAGTTTGCCAATGACACTGCTCAACCTTCACCGCCGCGCACTCTTACTCGCTGGTCTTGCCGCCAGCTCTGGCTCCCACGCCTTGCCCGAAAAAAAACTCGTCTTCCCGCGCGACTTTGGCAGCCACCCTGAGTTGCGCACCGAGTGGTGGTACGTGACCGGGCACGCCAAATCGGGTGAGAGGGAGTTTGGATTTCAGGTGACATTTTTCCGATCGCGCGTGGATGCAACCCAAGGCATGAAGTCTCAGTTTGCGGCCAAGCAATTGATCTTCGCGCATGGCGCGGTGACGGATGTGCAAGGCAAAAAACTGCTGCATGACCAGCGCATTGCGCGCGAAGGTTTTGACATTGCGCGCGCCAGCACGACAGATACTGACGTGCAGATCAAGGACTGGTCGCTTAAGCGCACTGCCAACGGCTACGTCGCGCAATTGATTGGCAACGACAAGGGCAATGCCTTCAAACTGGCGCTTAACTTGAAGCCCACGCAAAAAGTGCTGTTGCAAGGCATTGACGGCCTCTCGCAAAAAGGCCCCGAAGACAAAAACGCCAGCTATTACTACAGCGAACCGCAGCTTAAAACCGAAGGCGTGATCACCCTCGGCGGCAAAGACATGCCCGTGCAAGGCACCGCCTGGCTCGACCACGAATGGAGCGAGGAGCTGCTGCACCCCGAGGTGGTGGGGTGGGATTGGATTGGCATGAACCTGTTTGACGGCGGCGCGCTGACCGCGTTTCGCCTGCGCGATGCCGCTGGCCGCTCGTTTTGGGGCGGCGGCTCACTGCGCGCACCCGATGGGCGGTCGTTTCCGTTCACGCCCAATGCCGCAAAATTCAGCGTCGAGCGCACCTGGAAAAGCCCGTTGAGCCAGGCCGTGTACCCCGTGGAGTGGATCTTGCGCATGCCCACCGAGTTTTACACCATCAAAGCCGTCATCAACAACCAGGAGCTGGACAGCCGCGCCTCCACCGGCGCAATTTACTGGGAGGGCCTGAGCGACCTGTTTGATGGCGCGGGCCGACACATTGGTCGCGGCTACCTGGAGATGACGGGGTATGCGAAGGCGCTGCGACTCTGATTGATGACTTTGATCGCCAGCGTGCGCCCAAGCGCGCGTTCATACGGCAGCACTCGGGACGTTGATAATCGCACTCCAGCCCTCAACTGAATGCCAATGAACGCCGCTCCTGCCACTTTGCCAAACCCCTCGGGTGCCGTACCGCTTGCGGCCACCGAGCCACCCCGAAAACCCGCGCAGTCGCCCAAATCGCTGTCAGGCTTGCTGCCCTTCTTAAAGCCGTATCTGGGCCGAATCGCCTTGGCAGTGTTCTTTTTGGTGATGGCAGCGGCGGCCACGCTGGCGTTTCCGCTGGCCTTGCGCAGCTTGATTGATGGCGGGCTGGTCAACGCCGACATGGTGAACAATAAGGGTGCGCAGGTGATGGCCATGCGCGATCACTTTGCGGCCCTATTTGGCGTTGCAGTCGCACTGGGCCTGTTTTCGGCGGCGCGTTTCTACATGGTGAGCTGGCTGGGCGAGCGCATCACGGCGGATCTGCGCAATGCCGTTTACAGCCACGTGCTGCGCCAAAGCCCTGAATTTTTTGAACGCACTCAAACGGGTGAGGTGTTGTCCCGCTTGTCTGCAGACACCACGCTGGTGCAAACGGTGGTGGGCTCGTCGTTGAGCATGGGCCTGCGCAATCTGGTGATGGGCTTGGGGGCGCTGGGAATTTTGGTGTGGACGAATCCTTATGTGATGTCTTGGGTACTGGGCGTGCTGGTGATGATCGTCGTGCCCAGCCTGTGGTTTGGGCGGCGCGTGCGCAAGCTCTCGCGCGCCAGCCAAGACCGCATGGCCGACTCCAGCGCGATTGCGGCCGAAGTGCTCAATGCCATTCCGGTGGTGCAGAGCTTTACCGCAGAATCGATTGAGGCTGCGCGCTTTGATGCATCGACCGAAAACGCGTTCAAGACGGCTGTGCGCCGCACCACCGCGCGCTCGGTGCTGGTGGGCTTCATCATCATTGCGACATCGGCCGCTCTGCTGTGGGGCCTATTCCAGGGCACTCAAGCGGTGATGGCGGGCAAAATATCTGCAGGGCACCTGGGGCAGACCGTTGTTTACGTGATCATTCTCGCGGGTGCCTTTGCCGTGTTGGGCGAAGTGTATGGCGATCTGCTGCGTGCTGCCGGGGCGACTGAGCGCTTGATGGAGCTGTTGACCAACCAGTCGCCCATCACCTCACCGCTGACGCCGCTGGCCCTGCCCAAGGTACAAAGCGGCAGCGCGGTGGCGTTTGAGCACGTCAACTTTCACTACCCGTCACGGCCTGGCCAAGCGGCGTTAAGTGACTTCAGTTTGACCGTCAAACCCGGTGAAACCATCGCCTTGGTGGGGCCCAGCGGCGCGGGCAAGACCACGGTGTTTCAATTGCTGCTGCGGTTTTACGACCCGGATGCTGGCCCTTCCAGCATTGCACTGGATGGCGTGCCGATCAAAAACATAAGCCTGGCAGACCTGCGTAACCGCGTGGGTATCGTGCCGCAAGACGCGGTAATTTTCTCGACCAGCGCGCTGGAGAATATTCGCTACGGCAAGCCTGGCGCGTCCGACGACGAAGTCTACGCCGCCGCCAAAGCCGCCTTTGCGGATGGCTTCATCACCGCCCTGCCCGAGGGCTACAACACATTCCTGGGCGAGCGCGGCGTGCGGCTCTCAGGCGGGCAGCGCCAGCGCATCTCGATTGCCCGCGCGATGTTGAAAAACCCGCCCCTGCTGCTGCTGGACGAAGCCACCAGCGCGCTGGACGCAGAGAGCGAACGCATGGTGCAAGCCGCGCTCGAGTCTGCGATGCAAGGCCGCACCACGCTGGTGATTGCGCACCGGCTGGCCACCGTGCAAAAAGCAGACCGCATCATCGTGCTGGACCACGCCCGCCTGGTGGAGCAAGGCACCCACACCGAGCTGGTGGCACAAGGCGGCGTGTATGCACGGCTGGCGGCATTGCAGTTCAATGAGGGGTGATTCGCGACAGATCAATATGATTCAGTGTACTATTTATTTAGTAGCAATAAGCAAATACGAAACGAGAGCTAGAGGCCTAAAACATCAATAATTTTGGTTGCTTTCGACTTAACTGCCTCCAAATTAACCTTGGAGTTAATTTTATCCACCAAGTCGTCAACAAGCTAAACCCGCTTGCTGGTGATCATCGATCCTCATCAATGCGCGCAGAAGCGACCCCATGAGGTTTGAATTCAGCGGTTCAGCAAGCGGCCTA
>JANOTO010000427.1:0-1982 GCA_031416395.1 Rhodoferax sp.
GCCGCAGTGCGAAACCCTCACCGTGTTCCAGCGCACTCCCGCGTGGGTGCTGCCGCGCAAAGACGTGCCGTATGGGCCCTTAAAACTTTGGCTCTACCGCCATGTGCCCGGCTTGCAGCGCCTGAATCGCTGGCGCGTCTACTGGTTCAATGAATTCATTGGCATGGGCTTCATGGGTTCAAAACGCATGCAAAGCCTGCTGCGCGGTTACTCCAAATTACACATGCGCCAGCAGATCGCCGACAAAACCTTGCGCGACGCACTCACCCCCAGCTTCACGCCCGGCTGCAAACGTTTGCTGATCTCCAACACCTGGTTCCCAGCTCTGCAGCGAAACAATGTGCAGCTTGTGACCCATGCCGTTGAGCGCATTGCGCCTGAAGGCGTTGTCAGCGCGCAAGGCACGTTGTACCCGTGCGACGTGATCATTTGGGGCACGGGCTTCAAGGCGACCGAGTTTGTGACACCGATGAAAATCTGGGGCGAAGCGGGCCAACCAGAACTCAGCGATCTGTGGCGCAATCAACGCGCCGCCAGCCGTTTGGGCATCAGCGTGGCAGGGTTTCCCAACCTGTTCATGCTGGTCGGCCCCAGTACGGGCTTGGGCCACAACTCCATCATCTTCATGATTGAAGCGCAGGTGGACTACATCCTCCAGGCCCTGAAAACGCTGACCGATTCAAGCCACACCACGCTCAAACTGCGCCCTGCCGCGCAAACGCAGGACTACGCCACGATTCAGCAAAAGATGAAAGACACCGTGTGGGCCACCGGTTGCCATAGCTGGTACCAAAGCGCCGATGGCCGCATCGATACGCTATGGCCCGGCTTCACCTGGCAATACTGGCTCGACACGCGGCAATTTAACGCCGCGCAGTACGAATTGTTGGGTCAGGAATCTGCCAAAACTTAAGCGCTTGAGTGTTTAAGCGTTCAGGGCTTGCTGCATCGCTGCCAGCAGCGCCGCAGGTTCCTGCGCACCGGATACCGCTACCTTTTGATTGAAGATGAAAAACGGCACGCCGCTGACACCCATCTGGCGGGCTTGTGCGTCCGCCTGCGAGACGGCATCGCGCTGCGCTGGATCATTCAAGAATTCGCGCACCGCAGCTGCTTGCAAGCCCGCTGCAACGGCGATGTCAACCAGCACGTCGATGCTGCCAATGAACTGACCTTCGACAAAGTACGCCTTCATGATGCGCTCTTTGACATCATTGCCCAGTGTGTTGGCTGAATCGTTTTGCGGGCTCTGTTGCGCATAAGAAATCAGTGCGTGCGCCAACAGCGTGTTGGCCTGTTGCTTGATGCCGTCAAAGTTCAAATTCAAGCCCACCGCCTTGCCTGCCGCCCCCACACGGGCATAAATCTCGGCGGCACGCTCAGGCCCGCCAAACTTGTCCTCCAGGTACTGTTTGCGTGGCACACCGGCTGAGGGCATGTCGGGGTTGAGTTGAAACGGATGCCAGCGGATTTCGATGGGTGGCAAACCGGCTGCCTCGGGGCTCGCCAGGGCTGCCTCCAGCTTGCGTTTGCCGATGTAGCACCAGGGGCAAACCACGTCGGAGACGATATCGATAGTGAGTGTTTGTGTCGTCATTCTTGCAGTTTAAGCCTTGGGGTAAAGTGCTGCCCGCACGGTGGTAGTTCACCCTGCCGATTCGATTTCACACAAACACAATCAGGAGTTCCTCATGGCCTATCGTTTCCTGGCAGCCGCCACCGCTTCCCTCGTTGTCGCCCTGTCCCCGCTGGTAAATGCCCAAACCGCCGCCCCATCAGCGGCGCCTGCACCGGCTGCAGCCCCAGCACCAGCCGCTGCACCTGCGCCGACCGCACCTGAAAAAGCCGCCAGCGCGGACTCATCCGAAGGCAAAGTCGCCTATTACGGTAAAAAGTTCAATGGCCGCAAAACAGCCAGTGGCGAGCGCTTCAACGCTGGCGCGATGACCATGGCTCACAAAACGCTGCCGTTTGGCACGATG
>JANOTO010000428.1:0-4497 GCA_031416395.1 Rhodoferax sp.
GGCGGCGGCAAGTTACAAACAGGCTCTGGCGCTGAATCCCGGACAAGTTGAGGCGCATCGCAAGCTTGCCTGGGCTGCGCATGCACAAGGCCTCATGACGGATACAGCCACCCATCTGCGCGAGGCACTGAAAATCGATCCGGAGCACGCAGCGACGCACTACCAGCTGGGCAGCGTCTTGCTGGAGCTACGCGAGGCCGATGAGGCGGTAACTTCGCTTCAACGGGCAGTGGCGTTGGAGCCACTTCATGCCCTGTCCCACAGTAATCTGGGCAATGGTCTCATGCAGCTGGGTCGCTTCAACGAAGCACTTCGGCATCATGAACAAGCCGCGCTATTGGCACCGGGGCAAATCACCGTTCAGAGCAATCTGGGCCACGCACTCAAAGCCTCAGGGCGACCGGCGGACGCGTTGGCCGCATTGCAACGCGCTCTCGCCCTTGACAGTAATCGCTTGGACTTGCACAGCCAAGTTCTGTTTTTGCAGCAATACCAACCTGACCGTGATCACGACCAAAGCCTTGTTGACGCAATGCATTTTGGGGCACTGGCCAGGCAGCAGGCAACTCTCCTTGCGCCTCCCCGCTCCACGTGGCCCAACCCACGACAGCCGGAAAAGCGTCTGCGAGTGGGCTTACTGTCTGGAGATCTGCGCGAGCACCCGGTGGGCTACTTCATCGAATCTGTACTTGTCGCATTGACGGGACTGCAAGCCGAGCGCGTGGAATTGATCGCCTACGCCAACCAGACTCGCTGTGACGCGTTAACGGCCCGGCTGCGCAGCTATTGCAACATTTGGCACGAGGTCGCCGACATGAGTGATGGCGAACTCGCTGCCTGCATTAGCGCGGACGGCATCGACATCCTGATTGATCTCGCAGGCCACACCTTGAACAATCGCTTGCCGGTGTTGGCCTGGCGGCCCGCGCCCGTGCAGGTCAGCTGGCTTGGCTATTGCGCCACCACCGGGTTGACAGAAGTGGACGCATTCATTGCGGACCCGTGGATCGCGCCGCCGCAAGTCGATGATCACTTCATCGAACCGATCCTGCGCCTTCCCCACACCTTCCTGTGCTTCACCCCACCCCCATTTGATTGGCCAGTGGCCCCGTTGCCCGCACTGAACGGTGGCGGCGTGCGCTTTGGCGGCCTTAACGATCTGGCGAAGATGAATGATGCGGTGGTTGCCGTTTGGTCACGGGTGCTGCAGGCTGTTCCACACAGCGTTTTGGTGTTGCAATCGGCATCGTTTCGAGATACGGCGATTCAGCAAGCGGTGCTGGCGCGCTATGCACGACACGGCGTTCATGCCCATCAACTTTTACTGAAACCTGCACAGCCGCGTGCCGAATACTTGACGGGCTACAGCCAGATCGACATTTCCCTCGATCCGTTTCCCTACCCCGGAGGCACGACCAGTCTGGAGTCTCTCTGGATGGGCGTACCCGTGTTGACCTTGCCTGGTGCCCACGCGCTATCCCGGCAAGGCTTGAGCCTACTGAGCAATATGGGTTTGACAGATTGGATCGCCACCAGCGAAGACGACTACGTACAGCGGGCCAAAAGCCACGCCACTGATCTCGTCGCTTTGTCGGCGCTACGCGGTTCCCTGCGGTCCAGGCTGCTCGCCTCACCGCTTTGTAACGCAGCGCAGTTTGCGCAGGATTTTGAAGCGGGTCTGCGCCGCCTCTGGCAGAAGTTCTGCAGTCGCGCGGCCCTCTGAATTTACATCAGTTGGCGTTGTTCGAAGTCTTCAGCACGCATCGCTTGGCTTGACAAATTGCACCCGGGTCGGGCATGTAACGGCAGTTAGACCGCGCGCCGCTGGCCTCGTTACGACGCCGCTGCAAGACTACCAACTCGGCGGACTTCGCCTGAAGCAGTTTCGAGTTACCGCGGGCTGTTGACCACGCCAGCCAGTACTCAGGGCCGCCGCAATCCTTCTCGCCAACAGCGAGTGTGTTGCACTGCTGGTCGGATTCACACAGTGCATCGCCGACTTCCGCGCGAATGAGCGCCAGCACCTTAGCCTCAGTGGCAGGCTCGGGCAGCGGCTGTGCGCAGCCTGGCAAAGCCTGGCCCAGCGCAAAAAAAGCAAAGGCGATGCAAAATTTTGGCATCCGGCGTAACATCATTGATCGCATTATCTCCTTGGCAGACCGGAACCCGAAAGGAATCAACCGATGGCTCAACTCAACGTGAACGGAACCGTGCGTACCTTCGAGGCAGAAGGCGACACGCCGCTGCTCTGGGTGCTGCGTGAACAGCTTGGCCTGACCGGCACCAAATACGGCTGCGGAGTCGCGGCCTGTGGTGCATGCACGGTACACATTGATGGCGTGCCTACGCGCTCGTGCGTGCGGCCGCTCTCCACAGTCAGCGCGACTGAGAGAATCATGACCATCGAAGGCTTGTCACCAAACGGCTCGCACCCGGTGCAAAGGGCCTGGGCGGCGTTGGATGTGCCCCAATGCGGGTTCTGCCAGAGCGGCATGATCATGGCGACCGTGGCCTTGTTGAAAGAAAAACCGAAGCCGACCGATGCCGAGATTGACGCGGCCATCACCAATATCTGCCGCTGCGGTACTTACAACCGGATTCGCGCAGCGATCAAGGTCGTGGCTAACGGGGGCGACACCAAAACGGCCGCCCTTTCGATTCAACATGCCGATGGGAGCACGACATGACTTCAGCAGTTCAAACCCGCCGTAAATTTCTGGGCACTTCTGCCGCTGCGACGGGTGGCCTGGTGGTCGCGTTTCACATCCCACTCGCTGGAGAAGCGGTGGCGCAAACGGTCGTGTCCAGCGAGGTCAACGCGTGGGTGGTGGTCAAGCCAGATGACACCATCATCGTGCGGATTGCGCGTTCTGAGATGGGCCAAGGCACTCTGACGGGCCTTGCGCAACTGGTGGCCGAAGAGCTGGATGCCAACTGGACCAAAGTCACCACCGAGTACCCAACCCCCGCCACCAACCTGTCGCGCAACCGCATCTGGGGCAACTTTGGCACTGGCGGCAGCCAGGGCATTCGCCAATCGAATGACTATGTGCGCAAAGGCGGCGCAGCGGCGCGGATGATGCTGGTTCAGGCGGCCGCAGACGAATGGAAAGTACCCGCAGCGGAGTGTCGCGCAGCCAACAGCATCGTGACCCACACGCCATCGGGTCGAACCGTGAGTTACGGCAAGGTGGCGCTGGCGGCGGGTAAATTGACACCGCCGGATGCCGCAACCATCACGCTCAAAGATCCGAAGGACTGGAAGCTGGCCGGCAAACGCATGGCGCGGCTGGACACGGTGGACAAAACCACCGGCGCGCAGATTTACGGCATGGATTTAACCCTGCCCGGCATGCTGAACGCAGCCATCAAACAAAGCCCAGTGTTTGGTGGCAAGGTCAAATCATTCAACGCCGCCGCGATTGCCAGCCGCCCTGGGGTGAAAAAAGTCGTCAAACTGGGCGACAACACCCTGGTGGTGATTGCCGACACCTGGTGGCACGCCAAAACAGCGCTGGATGCACTGCCCATCGAGTGGGACAACGGGGATCACACGAAGCAGTCCAGCGCAGAATTTGCCAAGGTGATGCGTGCGGGGCTGGATGCAAACGACGCAGCCATGGGCAACCAGACCGGCGACGTGAAGGCCGCACTGGGCAGTGCCGCCAAAAAGATCGAGGCGATCTACAGCTACCCGCATCAAAACCATGCCTGCATGGAGACCATGAATGCCACCGCCAGATGGACACCCCAGCGCTGCGAAGTGTGGGCCCCAACGCAAAACGGCGAGGCGGCATTAGCGGCCACAGCAGAGGTCGCCGGGCTGCCGCAGGCGCAGTGCGATGTCTACAAGATTCACCTGGGTGGCGGGTTTGGCCGTCGCGGCATGACGGACTACGTGCGCCAGGCGGTCAACATCGCCAAAGAGATGCCAGGCACGCCCATCAAGCTGATCTGGTCGCGTGAAGAAGACATGCTGCATGGGCGCTTTCACCCCACCTCGCAATGCAAGATGACGGCGGGGCTGGATGCGCAGGGCAACATCACCGCGCTGCACATGCGAATCGCCGGCCAGTCCATCCTTTCGCAAGTCGCGCCGCAGAATATCGTGAATGGCAAAGACCCAGTCGTGTTCCAGGGCCTAAACCCACCCAGCCCCGAAGCCCAGTTGACCTACAGCTTCCCCAATCTGCTGATCGACCATGCCATCCGCAACCCGAACGTGCCGGTGGGTTTTTGGCGCGGGGTGAACCTGAACCAGAACGCGATTTACATGGAGAGCTTCATTGACGAAATCGCGTTTGAGACCAAGCAGGATGCACTCGCGCTGCGGCGCAAGCTGCTGGCCAATTCGCCCAAAGCGCTTGCAGTGCTCAACGCTGCGGCTGACAAAGGCGGCTGGGGCAAACCTGCCGCACCCGGCGTGTTTCGCGGTTTGGCGCAAACGCACGGTTTCGGCAGTTATGTCGCGGCCTGCGCGGAAGTTTCAGTCAGTGC
>JANOTO010000429.1:0-6666 GCA_031416395.1 Rhodoferax sp.
CAAACACATAGGTCTTTCGGCCCGTTGGGGTTGCCCGTAGTGCCAGCGTCGGGGTGTCGGTGTCCCATAGAAAAGCCTGGGGCTTGTCAGTCGGGCAGGTGAAGGCGTCCACCCGGCGAGCGGTCAAACGAACTCGATTTAATTGATGTTTCATAAATCCCCTTAGATTTAGTCAACTACCTGTAGGCAATCTGTAGGCAGATTCGCACAATAAAGATGAATCCTAATCAACACTAAAGCTGTTCACGTATCCAGTTCGTCGCTTTTAAGTTGTTGATTTATATTGATTCTACAACGGTAGTCAACAAAGGGAAATAGTAAAAATTCAGGATTGTGATTCCTGTTGTCGTGGGTTCGAGCCCCATCAGCCACCCCAAGTGATATAAAGAAAGCCCGCTACTCATAAAGTAGCGGGCTTTTTTCTTGTAGGTAGCTTGTGTTCAATCTACACACACCTTGCCTGGGGGCAGACCGGCAAGGCCATCCGCACACCTCCTGTTAGGGACGCACGGCAATCTCGTTCTTGACTGCTGTCACACCTTTGACTCCGCGAGCGATGTCGCCGGCTGTGACCTTTTCAGTGAGGTTTTTTGCGAAACCAGACAGCATCACCGTTCCATTCAAGGTTTCCACTTTGATGCTGGCGGCGTCAACTTGTTTGTTTTCAATGAAGCGGGTTTTGACCAAGGTCGTGATGCCCGTATCGTCGATGTAGGCACCGACGGTCTCTTGACCACGCGTGACAGCGCAGCCACTGATCGTGATCAGTGACACTGCGGCGATGGTGGCGCAAATTGTTTGACGGTAGTTCATGTTTGTTCTCCAGGTGTGTTTAAAAAAGTTTCGATCTCAGGCCCGTAGGGGTTCATTCCGTGAGCCAGTCCTTGAGTTCATCTGCATGTTCCTGCTCATCGCTCAGGATGTCTTCAAGAAGGCGGCGTGTTGTCGAGTCCTTGTCGCCAATCAGTCCGATGATCTGGCTGTAGGCTTCAATCGCAACGCGCTCGGCGATCAGGTTGGCTTTGATCATCGACTTCAAATCGGTCGACTGGTCATACGCTGCGTGGCTGCGTTGTAAGAGCGAGTCTGGCGAAAAATCAGGCTCACCGCCCAATTGCACAATGCGCTGGGCGAGGCGGTCTGCGTGACCCGTCTCTTCAATAGCGTGAACCATGAATTCCTCAGCAATCTTGGGCGACGAAAGGCCGCTTGCCGTGTAGTGATGCCGTTTGTAGCGCAATACGCAAACCAGCTCGGTGGCCAGCGAATCATTCAGCAGCTTGATGATGTCTTTGCGCCAAGGGCCGTAACTCGGGGTTACCGCACCATCGTCCAAGCTGCGACGAGCGGCGTTGATGGCGACTTCGTCCAGCACCATGCGGGTCTGTTCGGTGGCAGGCAGTTGCTTGACGTTGGAGCTCGAGTTTTTTTCTGACATCGTAATTTCCTTGGTTGAATCTGTAGCTTTGACTTTAGAAGCCAAAATCCAATACGACTATCAGCGCCAAGCACCAGCGTGTGTAGGACGACACCTCGCCTCTGGGTTTGATCCTCACTTCACTCTGGATTTTCCAGTAAGGGTATGACGAAGCAGCTGTCCGCTTCGAGCCCGGGCCAGGCTAGTGGTTGTTTGAGGTCGAGCAAGACGGCCTTCTGCCGCGCCGTGGCTGCCAATGCGACCGCTGGCGTAGCGCGAACCAGGATGAAATGCATAGATCGGCCTGCGCGGCGCAGGGTCAGCTCTGCCTGCGGCCAAGTCGACGGCAGGCACGGCGCGAAATGCAATTCGCGCGAGTCCATCCGCAATCCGAAAATTGATTCGACCGCCGCGCGGTGCATCCAACCCGCAGCGCCTGTGTACCAGCTCCAGCCGCCGCGTCCCACATAGGGTGGCTGGCTGTAGATGTCGCCGGCCATGACGTAGGGCTCCAATCCGTATGCCGCTCCGTAAGCCGGGCTGGTCGAGCGGTGGGCCGGGCTGAGCCAGGTGAAGGTTCGATAAGGAACATCCAATGCATCACTGCCGCCCCCTGAGTTTTGTGCAAATTCAGCCTGCGCCATCACCGCCCAAACACCCGCATGGGAATACTGACCACCGTTTTCTCGCACGCCTGGCGGGTACGCCTGGATGTAGCCCGCGCTCGGTTGGGCATGCACCAGCGGCGGTGCCAGCAGCTTGATGAGGCCCGTCTGAGGGTCCGCCAACTGCTCATCCACAGCGGACAGCGCCATGCGCTGCAACGGCAGGGGCGCCACTTTCGACAAGACCGCCCAGGCTTGTGCGATCAGGTCGATTCGGCCCTCCAAGTTAACGTGCGAGCCCAGGGGCTGACCATCGTCAAAGAACGCGCGTTTGAACCACTGCCCGTCCCACGCCTGCCCTAGCAATGCACGCTTCCAGCCGCGCGCAGCTTCCTCCCATTTCAGCGCCCGCTCCAAGTCGCCCCGGGCATGGGCAATGGGTGCAAAGTCCGCCACGATATGACACAGAAACCATCCCAGCCAGACGGACTCACCACGTCCTTGCGAGCCGACGCGGTTCATGCCATCGTTCCAGTCGCCGCTACCCATCAGGGGCAGGCCGTGCGCACCTACCTTCAAGCTGTGGTCAATCGCACGCGCGCCATGCTCAAAGACGGATGCGCTTTCGCTGCTAACTTGCGGCGCATAGTAGGCATCCTCGGCACCTTCGGGAATGGCCGCACCTTCAAGGAAGGCAACGGCTTCGTCCAGCACTGTCGCGTCCCCGGTTGCGCGCAGATAGTGGGCGGTTGCAAACGGCAGCCAGAGCAAGTCATCGGAGAAATGGGTTCGCACGCCCGCACCGCCCGGTGTGTGCCACCAATGCTGCACGTCGCCCTGTACAAACTGGCGTGATGCACAGACCAGAATTTGCGCGCGCAGGGTTTGCGGTGATGCCCAAGCCAGTGACATGGCATCCTGCAACTGATCGCGAAAACCCGTTGCGCCGCCAGCTTGGTAAAAACCGGCCTTCGCCCAGAGTCGGCAGGCGACTGTTTGGTACAGAAACCAGCGGTTGGTCAACACGTCAAACAGTGGGTCGGGCGTCTTGACCGTCGTGGCACCGAGCAGCGCGTCCCAATGGGCTGTGACCTGATCAATCCGCTGTTGCGCCGGAACAATCGCCGCCTGCGCAGCCAGTGTTCGCGCCGCATCCGGTGTCGGCGCAAATCCGAGCAGGAAAACCCGCTCGGCTGTCTCTCCTGCATCAAGCGTGACGCGCATCGACAATGCCGCGCAAGGATCCAGGCCTCGCCCCTGCTGGCGACCCAAGTGATCTGGCAGAACGATCATGCCCCGTGCATCAAACCACTCCCGCCGATCACAGGTCCAATCTTCCGTTTCATCGGCGGGGCTGCACAGGCTGAAAAAAGCAGTACCAGAACCAAAGCCGCCCGCATGCTCGATTTGCGTACACAGCAAAGCCGTCAACTTTTGATCGGCAAGCCGCTGACGGTAAAGCATGGGCTCTGCGGTCATGCGATCCGCCCGGTTGGCACCCAAGATCCATTCAACCATCCCCACCAAGCGCAATTGCATCGGCTGGTGCCCGCGGTTGACCAGCGTCACTTGCACCTGTTTGACCGAGGTATGCGGGTCAACGCACCAAGCCACGTTGACCGAAAGCGCATTTCGGCGGTGGCTGATGCGGCTCAAACCCTGGCCGTGGGTTACGGTGTAAGTCACCGATGCGGCGGCGTACGCGCTCGGTGTCAGGCTCCACACCTCCATCGTGTCGCAGTCTTGCAGCAATAACCATTCGGATGGGGTGTCGCCAACCGGGTCGTTCGACCAGGCCGTGACTTGGTTCATGCGACTGTTCAGTGCCCATGTGTAACCGGCACCCGACTCTCCAATCTGCGCACCGAAGTCGGGGTTGGCCAGCACGTTGATCCACGGGCGCTTGGGCCGCAAGTTTGCGTTGACCTCAAAAAGGAACTCGCCCGACTCGGTGGCAAATGCGCCAGCGGGCGCGTGCGGCTCCTGCGGGTTGCGTGATGTCACGCGTACAACGGCTGTCGAGGTGGCATGGCGACGTTCATACGCCTGTTCATGAAGGGCACACCAATCTTGCACATGATGAACCAACGGCCTGCCGTCGGCATTGATGTGCAAGCGCGCCAATGCCGTCAAGGTTCCTAACTCACCGGCTGAAAGTTCATCGGCGCGCAACAAGTGAAACGCAGTGTTGCTCGGGTTGACGGGCCCCGCTTCCGAGGTGGTTTCGGCCAAATGGCGATCTCTCAAAACCGCAATGTCGCGATGCACTTCCATCAGGTAAGACATCGGCTCGGTGTTGACCACCACCAGGTCGCACGCAACGCCGCCCCATGACCACAGGCGCAGGCCCTGCGCCAGCGAGCGCAGCAGCCCAAGCCCCTGGGTCGCACCCACCGTGACCAGCACCACCGGGCGATCCCCCGAAATACCGAAGCGCCACAGCAGTCTGCGGTCACAGATTTCGGCTGATGCGGTTGAACCATGCGTTGCAGGGTCGAGGGCCACTGCTTGCGGGTCTCGTTCTGGTTGGGGCTTGGCCAGGCTGAAGACCAGGGCCGAGGTCAATGACTGGATCGCCGTGAAGTTCTCGGCGCTGATTCGCAGAACATGCAGCCGGATGCCCGTCAGTGTGGCCGACATCAGCGATGCACGCTGCACAATGTTGGGCTGCTGGTACTTGTCGATCACCGCCTGCAAGGTGGCACCATGGTCCGACGCAGCGGTTGCGAAGGTCAGTTGCGCCTTGGCGTTGGGATTGATGCGAACCCGCACCGCCAAGGCGCACATTGGGTCAAGCCCCGTGTTCAATGCCAACGGCGCGCCAGCGTCTTGTGGCCCCGGCGCTCCAGTCGGTATGGGCAACGCGTCGAGTGACGCCCGTGGCGTGCCTGCCGTGTGATTACGGCCCAGCCAGCGCTGGCGATCCGTCTGCACGCGCATGCCGATCACACGCGCTTGCGTGTCCGCGAGAAAATGTGCGGCGAAATGGCTCTTCTCATGCTGCAGGCGGGGTTTGCGCTCGAATACGAGCGCTTGCTGGGCGCTGTGCCATTCGGCCCCGACAAACAGGTTGGTGAAGGCCGGATGCGCCTCATCAGCCTGCGGGCTCGACAACGTGACTTCAAACGCAGAAATCAGTTCAATCTCGACCACGCGGTCACTCAGGTTGCGCAGTTCCACTTGCCTGAATTCGATGTCGTCCTCCGGGCTCACCCAGACCGTGATCTGCGTGTGCAGCTCGGGCCACTGCGCACTCAGGCAGACCCTGTCCGCGTGAAAGATGCTGCTGTACTGTGCTTGGGGGTCGGGGGCCGGGTGCTGCGTGATCGAGACGGGCGCTTCATTGAGCTGGCTTCGGACGTAGAAGAAACTGCCATACAAATCACGCAATGCATCATCCCGCCAGCGCGTGATGCCAGTCTGCCCCCAGCGGCTCCAGCCTGCGCCGTTGGCGCGCAGAGTGACGCTGTAACGACCATTGGACAAAACGTGTGTCGGTTCTAGCGCGCTGGCTCCCGGCAAAACTTCGCGCAACTGACCCTGCTTGCGCCGCTGATGCGTGAGGGCCAACGGGTTGGCCTGCGGCGCATACAGCGTCGACAGCTCACGCGGCGCGCGTTCATGCAGCAGCGAGGCAACCGCTTCAATATGCGGATTAGCCATCCCCCAGCGTCGCGCCACGCCGTCAAAAAGCACGTTGGCCAGGGCGACAATACTCATGCCCTGGTGATGCGCCATGAAGGTTTTGACCGGTGTGAAAGCGGCCTGATCGGTCTGGCGCGCCAGCGTGTAGTCCAACGCCTCGATGAAACCGTACGTACCGCGTGCCGCCAAGGCCTCGAGTGCCGCGAAATTGCTACATGCAGTGTGCGGCGCAAGCTGTGCGGCCAACGCGGTGGCGTAAGGGGCGATCACCAGCTCGTCAGTGGGCGTTCGGCGCAGTGCCAGGCGGGGCACACCCTGTGGCGCGTACTGGTAGGCCAGCGTGTGGTCGCTGGCGGCATAGGCAGACTCTGAAATTCCCCAGGGCACGCTTTCACCGCGGGCAAAGGCGATTTGCTCCACCACGGCTGCATGGCCTGCACTGTGCAACACACTGCCTTGCGGCTCGTTCAGGATCAGTGTCGGCATCAGGTACTCGAACATCGAGCCCGACCACGAGCGCAGGCCGACATCCGTACCCGCCGCGTAGAACGGGCGCCCGAGCGACGCCCAATGGCGCACCGGTACTTCACCTTTGGCAATGGCCAGGAGACTCGTCAGGCGCGACTCGGAGGCCAGCAAGTCGTAAAACGACGCATCAAGCTGCTGCTCGGCCACCCGGTAGCCGATGTGGAACAGATTGCGTTTGCGGTGGTACAGAAGATCAAAGTCGGGTGCCCATGCCAGTCTTTCGCATTCAGCTGCCAGCGCACGCAATTGTCGGTTGGCATCCACTACCTGCGGCAGTGGGCGACCCGCATCTGACTCGCGCTCCACCCTCTCCACGCAGGCTTGGGCGACGGCCAACAAGTGCCCGCTCAAGTTGCCACTGTCCACGGTCGACACATACATCGGCAGCAGCGGTGCCAGCGTGACGGTGTCGTACCAGTTCAACAGATGGCCGCGATGCCGTTGCATTTTGGCCATCGTCGCCAGCGTGGC
>JANOTO010000430.1:0-2173 GCA_031416395.1 Rhodoferax sp.
TTCCGCATTCGTCCGTCCAGTGGCCCGCTTGAAGGCCGTGAGTTCACCTGGGACGCCAAAAAATACTGCGAACAAATTGGCTATGCGGCCGAGCGGCTGCAAGACTTCACGGGCAAAGCGCCGTTACCGCTGTTTCGTGCACCGGGAGGTAAAACATCGTCGCGCCTGCTGGAGGTTGCACGCGCCTGCGGCTATGCCCACGTGGGCTGGTCGCCCTCGGGTTTTTTGGGGGACGAGTTGCCGAGCGAAAAGTTCAGCAATGACTCACTCTTGAAGAAGGCGTTGCGCGACATCAAGACGGGCGACATTTTGGTGGCGCACTTGGGCATCTGGTCGCGTAAAGACCCGTGGGCGCCCGCTGTACTAGAGCCGTTGATCGTCGGCCTGAAGGCCAAGGGTTTCTGCTTTGCGACCTTGCGCGAGCACCCTGATCTCAAGGCCTGGATCGCGTCCAACGGAAAATAAGTCGCGATGGAAGGTTTCAGTTTGGTCGATGCTTTCTCCAGCGCGCAGCAGTGGCTGTTCGAGTCGCTGGTGCAACCCCTGATGTTCTCGTTGGGGTTCGGCAACCTGCTGGAAGATGGCTACACCGCCACGATGTGGTTGATGCTGGGCGTGCTGCAAATTCTCGTGCTCGTCGTCGTGATTGGCCCCTTGCAGCGCTGGCGGCCGGTGGAGAAAGTGACCGACAGGGTCACCATCCGCACCGATATTGTTTACACCTTGATTCACCGTCTGGGCCTGTTTCGCTTGGCGCTTTTCTTTGCCGTGCAACCGCTCTTGGACGAGGTGTTCAGCAGCTTGCGCGCTGCGGGAGTGGGCACGTTCCACCTCGATGCCCTGTGGCCGGGCGTGACGGACGTAGGCTGGGTCAGCCTGCTGATGTACCTGGTGGTGTTTGACTTTCTGGACTACTGGATGCACCGTGGCCAGCATCATTTTGGCTGGTGGTGGAAGCTGCACTCCCTGCACCATGCCCAGCGGCAGATGACCATGTTCAGCGACAACCGCAACCACCTGCTGGACGACATGCTGCGCGATGGGCTGATCGTCATCGTGGCCCAGCTCATTGGCGTGGCTCCGGCGCAGTTCGTGGCGATCGTGGTCATCACCCAGTTGAGTGAAAGTTTTCAGCATGCCAATGTACGCATCTGGTTTGGGTCGGTGGGTGAACGGCTTTGGGTCAGCCCGCGGTTTCATCGGCTGCATCACAGCATTGGGTTGGGGCATGAGTCAAACGGGCAGGGCACACTCGGAGGTGCGAACTTTGGTGTGTTGCTGCCGTGGTGGGACATACTTTTCAAAACCGCCAACTTCGAGCAACGCTACGACCCCACCGGGGTGCGTGACCAAGTCGAGCCCGGCCCCGACGGCCAGGTGCGCGATTACGGACGCGGTTTCTGGTCACAGCAGTGGCTCGGCTGCAAGCGGCTGTTATCCTCAAAGCAATGAGCAAACTTCTGGATGCCTTTTGGCGTGCGGCGATGTACTGCCTGCACCCTCGGGTGATTGCGCTGTCAATCCTGCCGCTGGTCATCATGGCCGCGATTTCACTGGGCTTGGGCTATTTCTTTTGGGATAACGCGCTGGAATTCGTTCGTACCCATCTGGAAAGCGTGGGGCTGGTTAACTCACTCATCGTATGGCTGGAAGGGCTGGGGCTGAACCGCTTGCGCAGCGTGCTGGCCCCCGTTGTGGTGCTGTTTTTGTCGATCCCCGCCATCGTCGTGGCCTCACTGCTGTTTGTGGCTTGGCTCATGACACCCGCCATGGTGGCATTGGTGGCGGAGCGCCGCTTCTCGAAGCTTGAGCGCAAAAAAGGCGGCTCGATGCTCACCAGCGTGCTGTGGTCGCTGGGGTCCACCCTGCTGGCGGTGATCGCGCTTTTGGTCTCGATCCCGCTGTGGCTCATTCCACCGCTGATTCTGGTGCTGCCGCCGCTGATTTGGGGCTGGTTGACCTACCGTGTGATGTCATATGACGCGCTGGTCGACCATGCAAGCGCCGAGGAGCGCAAAGCCATCTTCAAAGAGCATCGCGGCAGCCTGCTGGCAATTGGCATCATCAGTGGCTACTTGGGGGCAGCACCCAGCATTCTTTGGGCATCGGGTGCGATGTTCATCGCCATGGCCCCGATTCTGGTGCCGATTGCGATCTGGATTTACACGCTGGT
>JANOTO010000431.1:0-15192 GCA_031416395.1 Rhodoferax sp.
GAGAAGCCTAATCACCAAACGCTCCCGCATCATTGGACTGGTGTTGTCGCAAATGGAGAATCTGCTGTATCCGGTGGCGCTGGATCATTTGGCAAAACGGTTACAGCGCGACGGCTACCACGTGCTGCTGTTTGTCAACGATACGCCCAACTCCGACGAGCTGGTCAATCAAATCTTGCAATACCACGTCGACGGCATTGTGCTGGCGGCCACCACGCTGTCGTCGGGCTTAGCGCAGCGCTGTGCAGATGCGGCGATTCCAGTGGTGCTGTTTAACCGGGTGATGGCCTCGGGCAGCGCTGGGGCGGTGAGCTCGGTACGCTCAGACAATGTCGCAGGCGGGCGGGCCGTGGCGAGGCATTTGGCCGATACCGGGCATCAGCGCATTGCATTCATCGCGGGAAACGAAGAGTCCTCTACCAACTTGGAGCGCGAGCGCGGCTTTCGCGAGGGTTTGGCTGAACGCGGTTTGAGGATTTGGGCGCGCAGCGTAGGAAATTACGATTTTGAGCAGGCCCGTGCGGCGGCCAGAGAGTTGTTTCGTGTCGCATCCGAGCGGCCCGATGCGGTTTTTGTGGCCAGCGACCACATGGCGTTTGGGGTGATGGACACGTTACGCCACGAGCTCGGACTGCACATTCCACAGGATGTGTCGGTCGTCGGCTTTGACAACGTGCCGCAGGCCGACTGGGGCAGCTACCGATTGACCACGGTTGAGCAGCAAGTGGGGCCAATGATTGAGGCGACAGTCGGGCTGTTGCAGCGTTATCTGCGTGACGACCGCACTGCGCAGAGTGAAAACGTGATCGTCCCGGTGCAACTGGTGATCCGGGAATCCGTTCGTGGCGCAAAGCCCGCCAACGAAAGAAGCCGATGAAAGGGTCTGCAATCAAAGGATTTGATGCCGAGTTTCGGGACCTGGATCACTACATCCGCGTCATCACGGATCGCATCTGGGAAGGCCGGCGCATTGACGATATCCGCCGCTACTACAGTGACGATTGCGCCGTGGAAACACCTTCGGGTGTGTCGATTGGCGTGCAACCCGTAATCGACGGCACACGCGCCACGCTGGCGGCGTTTCCTGATCGTCGTTTGTTGGCTGAAGACATCATCATCTCTGGCGACGAGAACTGCGGCTTTTTGTCGTCACACCGCATCTTGAGCCCGATGACGCACGCAGGCGCGGGTGCGTTTGGCCCGCCCGGCGGCAAAGGCGTGTTGGTGCGCACGATTGCCGACTGCATATGCGTCAACAACCGAATCGTGCATGAGTGGTTGGTGCGCGACCAGGCGGCGATTGCGCGCCAGATTGGCCTGCACGAGCGGGATGTGGCGCAGCGTTGGCTCAATGAGCGTGGCAGCTTTTCCAAGCCCGCCATGCCAGCGGCACCCGCACCCTATGTGTCGTTCATCGATCAAAGCGAACTGGCGCAAACCTATGCTGCGCTGTATAGGCTCTTGTGGACACGCGGTGACGCTATTAAATTTGCTTCGAGCTGGCACGAGGGAGTGATCGCGGCCACACCTGCGGGCGAGACCCAAGTTGGAGTCAATGCGCTGGCAGGATTTTGGTTTGCGGTGAAGGCGTCGTTTCCTGATTCCCAATTTGAGGTGGAGCACCTTGTGGCCAATCAACGCGAGGGCCGCGCAACGTCTGTTGCGATGCGCTGGCGCGCGCGCGCCGTCCACGCGGGAGCAGGTCGGTACGGTGTGCCGAGTGGACAGCACGTTGAAGTGATGGGCATATCGCACGCGGACTTCGAGCAGGGTCGCATCGTGCGCGAATGGGTGCTGATGGACGATGTGGCGATTTGGATGCAAGTGCTGCAGCCACAGAATCGAGGCATCTGACATGGCGCGCGTGCAGCTTAAAAACATCGCAAAGCAGTGGGGCACGGCGGTGGCGGTCAAGCAAGTGTCACTCGACATTGCTGATGGAGAATTTCTCGTCCTGCTGGGGCCTTCTGGCTGCGGCAAAACGACGACGATGCGCATGGTGGCTGGTTTGGAAGACCCCAGCGAAGGCGAGATCTGGATTGGCGAGCGCTGCGTGAATGCGCTGGAGCCCAAAGACCGCGACGTGGCGATGGTGTTCCAAAGCTACGGCCTCTATCCCAATATGACAGTCGCTGAAAACATTGGCTTTCCGCTGCGCATTCGGGGGTTGACTGCCGCTCAGATAGAGCCCGCCGTCAAGCTCGCTGCTGAGCGCGTGGAGCTGATGGACTATTTGCAGCGTAGACCGAAAGAGCTCTCAGGCGGGCAGCGCCAGCGCGTGGCCCTGGCGCGCGCCATCGTGCGCGAGCCCTCGGTCTTCTTGATGGATGAGCCTCTGTCCAACCTGGATGCCAAGCTGCGGGTGAGCATGCGTGCGCACCTGAAGCACTTGCATCACACGCTGGGCGTCACCACGATCTACGTCACGCATGATCAGATTGAAGCCATGACGCTGGCGGACCGCGTCGTGGTGATGAGCCGTGCTGAAGTTCAGCAGATTGGCACGCCCAAAACCATCTACAACGACCCCGCCAACCTTTTTGTCGCAGGCTTCATCGGCTCGCCGCCGATGAACTTGGTGCCAGGCACGGTGAGCGATGGAGTCTTCACATCGGAAGGCATCCGCTTGCCAGGTTTTGGAGCCCTTTCACACCTCAACGCGGTGCTCGGCATGCGAGCAGAAGACTTGAGTGTTTCGTCCGATCATGATGTGCCGATTTCTGGAGAAGTCTTTTCATTCGAGTTGACCGGGGACTCAACCCTGATCACCTTGCAGCTTGGCGTGCACAAAGTTACGGCCCGGGCCGACAAAGACCATCACGCATTCATCGGCCAGCAGCAGCGCCTGAATGCGGACGCAAGTCGGTGTTTTCTATTTGACGCGGTGACGCAAGCACGCATTCGGTGGTCGCCATGAAACTCAAGCGCCGCCAACTGCTGCTTGCGCTGGGAGCGACTGCCATCCCCGGCGCTGCGAGCGCAACCGCCTGCCCCGCGTTGGCAGGAGCGCAGGGTGATATCAACTTGGTGGGCAGCTCGCTGCCAGCCATCCAGCACCTCGGCCGTGCGGCTGAAGGTTGTAGCCGCTCAGGGTTGAAGGTGTCGTTCAAAATCACACCGCAAGCCCGCACCGAAGTCGAGCGCGCCTTTGGCTCAGGCGGTCGCTCACCGTTTGATGCGGCAGTTATCTCCGCAGGCGTGTTCAGCAATCTGTACAGCCGCCGCCAGTTGGCACCGCTAACCGATCTGGTCGACAAGTTCGGCAGCCGCTACAAGCTCGAAGAACGCATGTTGGTGCGGGTCAATGGCGAGGTGATGGCGCTGGCGTTTATGCAGAACACGCAAAATCTGGTGTATCGCCAAGACCTGTTTGACCGCCATCGCATTGCAGTGCCAACCACCTACGCGCAAATGCTGCAAGCCGCAGCAACGATTCGCGCGGCCGAGCCTGACGTTGTTTTCCCCATTGCCCAAGGCTTTGGCAAAGGCTTTGACGCGGCGGTGGAGTTCACCAACATTCTGGCCAGCTTAGGCGGCCAGTTCTTCGAGCCTGGTAGTGCGGCGCCCGCGTTCCAAGGCGCGCTCGGTGTGGAGGCCGTGAGCATAATGCGATCCGTGCTGCCCTTCATGTCGCCCAATGCGCTGGCGATGAACACCGATGATGTGATGAACCAACTGCAGCAGGGCAAGGCGGCCATCGGCGTGTTGTGGGCCAGCCGTGCTTCGCGCATGGACGACCCGCTGGCCTCCAAGGTCTTGGGCAAGATGGCCTTTGCGGCGGCCCCCTCAGCCAAGGCGGGTGGTCGCACCGCTGCCCATCTGTGGTGGGATGGTGTCGCCATGCCGCGGAACTTCAGTGGCGGTGCAGCGCGGCGCGAGGCCGTTTTTCACGTGTTGATGGAAATGCTCAGCGAAGAGACCCTGCGCGCTGGCAACGATTTGACGATTTGGGTGCGATCCGCTTACCGGCCTGGCCGCTTTGGCGCCGGTGTCGCCCTGGCGCAAAAGGCCGGTGCCGTCGCCTGGCCCGCCGAGCCTTTCTTTTCGCTGGCTTTGGGCGAGGTGGGCAAGGTGTTGCCCGACGCCTTCAAGGGCGAACGTGCCGTGGCCGATGTTCTGAACGCTGCTGCTTCTGCGTACCAACGGGTCGCGATGGAGAAGGGCTTCATTCGAGGCGCTGTTTGAGCGTGCATAGGCCATGAAAACACGCAGCTTCGCTCAATTCACTGCGCCGTCTGTGGTACTGATGCTGGCATTACTCGCGCTGCCTTTGCTGATGACCTTTTGGCTCTCAGTGCGCAACTGTGCACCCGAGTTGGAGCTAGTCGTCGTGACGCAGACAGGTCCGTTTGAAGCACAGCGCGTGGTCACCCAACGTGCCAAGATGAATACGGCAGGGGAGATTGTTGAGAACTGCACGTTTGTGGGCTTTGACTACTACCGCAAAATATTGGGGCTGGCCGGTGACAACACGGCGAACGCGGCGAACACGGTCAGCACGCAGCACAATGAGTTTTTGGAGGCCCTCAAGTTCACGTTGCTTTACGTGGTGATTACGACCCCGTTTGTTCTGGTCGGGGGTCTGCTGTTGGCGCTGGGTGTCAACCATGCCGCGCGCGGGCTGCGCGGGTTTTTGATTTCTGCCTCGCTGCTGCCCTTCATCATCACACCGGTGGTCGGTGCGCTGGCGATCAAGTGGCTGTTTCGGGACAATGGCCTGGTGCCGCACGTGCTGGCGCAATTTGGCGTGGAGGTGTTCTGGATGGCGCAAGCCTGGTCCGCGCGCCTGCTCATCATTCTGTATGGCATCTGGCACGTGCTGCCGTTTGCCTTCATCGTGTTGTACGCAGGCCTGCAATCGGTGCCGCAGGATACGCTGGAGGCTGCCACCATTGACGGTGCTTCGCGCTGGCAAAAGTTGCGGTTTGTGACCTTGCCGCACCTGATGCCGCTGGTCACGTTCGTCACGATGATTCACCTGATGGATGCCTATCGTGTGTTCGAGCCCGTGCTGGTGCTAACCCAAGGCACCTTCACCACCAGCGTGCAATACCTCACCTACTACGTGCTGCTGGAAGAAAACAACCCCTTCAAGGCCAGCGCGGCCGCGGTCCTGACCATACTGGGCATCGCGGTGCTGCTGATTCCGATGTTGCGCAAAACCTGGCGTGAGCAAAGGCAGGGGTTCTAGATGAAGCGCAGTACGCCCCTGGGCCAGGTGTTGCTTTACGGCGGCCTGCTGGTGTGGTTGCTGCTTGCCTCGCTGCCGATTGTGTGGGCCGCTGTGATCTCGTTTCGCCAGTATGTGGATGCGTTCTCCGCCCCCTTGAAATGGCTAGCCCCCTTCACGCTTGAGAACTACACCGGGCTGTGGATCGACAAGGCGTTTTATTTGAACTTTGCCAACACCATGCTGGTGACAATTTGCACCGTCGTCATCTCGCTCAGCACGGGCTGCCTTGCGGGTTACGCGCTGGCGCGCTACCGGGGAAACCTCGGGTTTTGGCTATTGATCATCGCCTTGGCGTTTCGCGCGCTGCCGCATTCCACACTGCTGCCTTCGTTTTTCACGATCTTTGATGCCTTGGGAATTCGCAACACCTACTTCACACTGATTTTCGTTTTGGTGGCGATTAACCAGCCGTTCACCATCTGGATGCTGCGCTCGTTTTTCGCGGGCATTCCGGCCGAGCTGGACGAGGCGGCGCAGGTCGACGGTTGCACGCGCTTGCAGGCCTTTCGCCGGGTCATCATGCCGGTGATGTGGCCGGGCGTCGTGACCACGGGTTTGTTCAGTTTTTTGCTGGCCTACAACGATTTTCTGCTCAGCTCGGCGTTGACCAGCGCCGAGAAAATGACTATGCCCGCCGCCATCGCCAACTCAATCCACGCCGAGAGCGAAGTGCTGCTGATGCAAGGCGTGGCAGGCTCGGTCAGCATCGCCATCCCACTGATTTTGCTGGTGGCGCTGTTCCAGCGGCAAATCGTGTCGGGGTTGACGCAAGGGGCGGTCAAAGGTTAAGTCATGGTCGAGAGTTAGGGTCGAGAGTTAGGGTTTTACCGGACCCGCTTGCATACGCGTTGCATACGATTGCAAAGCTGTATCAGGCGATTTACACTAATTTTGAAAGTCCCCCAAATTACGGAGAAAAAGCACATGCCTACACCTCGCCAAAACATCTTGACGGTCAGCGTTTTACAGGCCTTGGCGGCCTGGGTTTTCATCGCGCCGGGTGCCGTTATGGCGCAGACGGCAGCATCAGGTGCGGCAACCGCCACGTTGCCCACCGTCAACGTCACCGCCAATCGCCGCGTGGAAGACCAGCAGAAAGTCAGTGTCTCCGTCACGGGCGTTAACGCTGAAACCCTGGCTGAGCGCAATGTGACCGATCTGTCGCAAATGGAGAGCCTCTCGGCGGGCTTCACCTTCGGCCGCTCGGGCGTGGATGCGCGCCCGGCCATTCGCGGCGTGCGCACGGAGAACGTGGCGGTCAATGCAGACACCACAATCGGCTTTTTTGTAGACGGTATCTACAAGTCCCGCGCGCAGCAGGCGATGCTGGGCTTTGTGGACGTGGGCCGGGTCGAAATCATGCGCGGCCCGCAGGGCACCTTGTTTGGCCGCAACACCTTTGGCGGCACGGTCGCCATTACCACCAATGCGCCGGAGCTGACCGCGTTTGAAGGCGCCGCCAGCCTGGGCTTCGGCAGCTTTGGCAAGATGCGTTTTGATGGCTCGGTGAACGTGCCCGTGAGCGATACGGTCGCCCTTCGCGTCGCCGGTGCGGTCGAAAAATCAGACCCTTGGGTCAAGAACGACTTCAACAGCGCGGCAGGCCTGTTCGACCAGGACTTGCGTTTTTTGCGCGGCTCGGTGAAGGTCAAGCCCAACGCGAATTTTGAGGCGATTTTGCGGGCTGACATGACCGAGCAAAGCGGAAACGGCGGCTCGGCCTTTGGCTACAAGCTGGCCGGCACTTACTTGCACAACCCGTCCTGTCAGCAGCTTTTTAACAGCAGCTTTACTGCGGCGATCAACCCACGCGGCGGTAACCGCGACGGCGTGAACGACTGCACCCGCACGCAAGGGGCTGGTGCAGGCACGGGTGCCAACGCCATTGGCAGTGGTGTCGATTTGGGCATTCCGTTGTACGCGCCTGGGGTCACGGATCGCATCAACAACGATTACCAGCCGTTTTTGAAGCTCAGCGACAGTAACTTTTCGTTGGACATGTCTTACAAGTTCCCGGCTTTTACGCTGAAGTCGCTCACGGGCTTTGCCAATTTTGATGCCGCACGCTCACAAGACACCGATTTTTCTGCCTCCACCATCGGTATCGACTATCAGAAGACATCGGCGAAAACCTTTTCGCAGGAACTGCAAATCCTCTCCGAGGGCAAAGGTCCGTTGGGATACGTGGCGGGCATCTATTACTTCAAGGATGAATTGACCGGGCTGTTCATCAACCAACAGTTGCCGCGCACCATCCGTTCAGATGCGCTGGCGGCACCGCTCACACTGGCGCAAAACGGGGGAGGGTTTTACGACCTGCAAAAGCCCGAGACCACATCGACTGCGATCTACGGCCAAGTCAATTACCAAGCGACCGAAGCCTTTTCTGTGACAGGTGGCGCGCGTTACACACAAGACATCAAGTCCTTCAAGTTTGCGAACGCCAATTCGGTGCTGCCGTTGACGGGTGCGGGTGCGCCTGACGGCACGAAGATTACCCTGGACACGGGCCTGCCTCCAGACTCGGCCTTTGGCAATGCAGGCGGCAGCAATTGCACTGGCTCCAATGGGCAGCCCGGTTTTAATTGCCTGCCTGGCACCAACATCATTCAAGGTGCGACCTACGCCGACCAGACCTTCAGCAAGGTAACGGGGCGCTTGGCGCTGGACTACAAGCTCAACAACAACCAGTTGATTTACGGCAGCGTATCCACTGGCTTTCGCTCAGGCGGTTTCAACTCCGGCCAAGCACTGGAGACATTTCGCACGTTTAAGCCAGAGAGCGTGACGGCGTATGAGATCGGCTCGAAAAACCGCTTTATGGGCAACACTCTGCAATTGAACGTGGCGGCCTTCACCAATGACTACAGCGACCTGCAGGAGCAGCGCCAGGTGGCGGTGGGCAATACCACGGTGTCCACCATCTTCAACGCCACCAAAGCCAAGGCGACCGGACTGGAGATTGAAGGCGAGTGGCGCCAAAGCAAGTCGCTCACGCTGGGCGGCTCGCTGTCCCTGCTGGATGCCAAGTATGGCGAGTTCACCGATGTGGCGCTTCCGTTTGGCACGTCGATTTTGGTCGCTGATCCAAGCTCCGCCGCGCCACAGACCAACAGCAATGGCATCGTGATTGCACCGGCGGGCCAGCGCCGCATCTTCGCACCGGGCTACAACTGCGGTGTGGTGCCGGGAACGGGAGCGGCGGGCCAGCCTGCGGCACTGTTTGGCTGTGATTTGTCGGGCAAGCAACTACCATACGCACCCACCTACCAAGGCTCGGTGTTTGCCAAGTATCAGTTTGCATTGGCCGGTGGCGGGACGTTAACGCCGATGCTGGTCGCCAACTTCTCCAGCGGCTACTACGGCCAACCGACCAATGCCGAGATTGAGCGGCAAGACGCGTTTGTGAAAGGCGATTTCAAGCTGAACTGGGTGATCAACGACAAATTCGCCGTGCAGGCTTTTGTGGACAACTTTACCGACCGGCAGACCATCAACCGCTTTGTCTGGGGCGGCGGCGGTGCGTTGCAGGTCAGCGGCGCGCCTTCGCGCACGTTTGGTATCAAGCTGGCTTACACCAACTTCTAATACTTCCAATTCAGCCCACTTCCTGTTCATCCGCCATCACCTCGCACCGTCCTGTGGCTTCTCATCAACGCATCCTGACCACGCACGTCGGCAGCCTGCCCCGGCCTGAGTCGGTCGTCACCCAGCTCTTCGCGCAGGACAGCGGGCTGAACTATGTCGAGGCAGAGTTCGACGCGCTGATGGCGCAGGAAGTCGCCAGCGTGGTGGCCCAGCAGGCCGCCTCACATGTCGACGTGGTGAGCGATGGCGAGATGAGCAAAATCTCCTATGCGACCTACATTCGCCATCGGCTCACGGGGTTTGAGTTGGGTGAGATGCCGCGCGCGGTGCCGAAGGATTTGGACGATTACCCCGGCTTCAAAGAGCGGCTGGCCAAGCTGGGGGCCACGCCCAAGTACCACCGCCCGATTTGCACCGGGCCGATTGCGGTGAAAGACTTGAGCGGCCTGCACAAAGACATTGCCAATCTGAAAGCCGCTTGTGATCGAGCAGCAAGTTCGCCAACACCACCGGTTCGCGCTTTCATGAACAGTGCCTCGCCCGGTGTGATTGCCGTGTTTCAGCCCAACAAATACTACGCCAACACCGAGCAGTATTTGCAGGCGCTGGCCGATGCCATGACGATGGAGTACGAAGCAATTGTTGCTGCTGGGCTTGACTTGCAGATTGACGCGCCAGACCTCGCCATGGGTCGCCACATCAAGTTCCGTGATGTGGACGATGCCGAGTTTTTGCGCAATGCGCACCTGCAGGTGGAGGCGCTCAACCATGCTCTGCGCAACGTGCCTGCCGAGCGCATTCGCATGCACGTCTGCTGGGGCAATTACGAAGGACCGCATCACCACGACATTGGCTTGGAGAAAATCATCGACGTGGTTTTGAAGGCCAAACCCGCTACCGTGCTGTTCGAAGGGGCCAACCCGCGCCACGCGCACGAGTGGGAGGTGTGGGCGGCTGCCGCCGCGGCGGGCAAGATTCCCGACAACAAAATACTCGCGCCCGGCGTGTTGGACTCGGTCAATAACTTTATTGAGCATCCGCGCTTGATCGCGCAGCGCCTTCAAACCTATGCCAACATCGTGGGCCGGGATCGCGTAATGGCCGCAACCGATTGCGGCTTTGGCACGTTTGCAGGCTTTGGCGCGATTCATCCGCCGATCTGTTTTGCCAAGCTGGCCAGCATGGCGCAGGGCGCGCAGATGGCCAGCGAGGCGTTGTGGCCCTGAAGATGGGGCTATTTGCTATAAAATAAGTAGCTTGTTACGCATATTATGCGGGAGCTAGAGGGCTATTTTATTCATAAAATAGCCCTTTCGAGGTGATTTGAAGCAAAAATTAACCTGCGAGTTAATTATTCGTTTTTTGGAGCATCGATATTGACCGAAGAGCAAATCAAGGCGCGTTTTATTCCCTTTAGCAGTTTGCAGTATTCCACTGAAGCGTTCATTGACTATTGCATCCCCGAATGCGCACCCAAGTACAACTACGCGCTGATTGGTGCGGGCGTGTCACAAAGCCCGAAGCAGCCGGTCAGCCTGCGCGAGAAGCATGGCTTTCAATTGGGTGGGATCGCCATGCCGCATGGCAAACGCAATCCGCCGCACATGCATTTCACGGCAGAGGTGTTCATTTGCACGCGCGGCAATTGGGAGATGCACTGGGGTTTTAACCCCGATCATCAAACCGCAGAGATTGGCGAGGGCGACATTTTGACGGTGCCCACCTGGATCTACCGGGGTTTTAAAAACGTCGGTGTTGACGACGGCTTCATGTTCACTGCGCTGGGGCGTGACAGCACAGGCGGCATTTTGTGGGGGCCGAGCACGCTGGAACTGGCGCGCAGCAATGGTGTGCGATTGACGGATGACTACCAGATCGTCGATGAAAATGTCGGCCAGCAGTGGATGCCTGACATGAAGCCGCTGCAGCCGATGACCGAGGATGAGATCGCCGCACTGCGCGTCTGGTCTGCGCAGGAAATGAGAAAGCGCGTGGTGCGGTTTGCTGACCTGGATTGGTCAGCCAACGCGAGCTTGGATGCCGCTTTGCCCGGCTGCGGCGCGCAGTTTGCACCCGTCATCGGGCTGGGCATGAGCGAAGACCGCAATCAGCAGGCCAGCGTGGTCAACGCGCACGGCTTCTCCATCGAATGGCTGAAGCTGCCACCCGGCGGCGGTCTGTCACGCCACCAGCTGGCGCAAAAGCAGGCGCTGGTGGTGTACCAGGGCGAGTTGACGGTCAATGTTGAACGCGAAAACGTCGGTGTGGCCAGTATCGTCGGCATCGTGGCGAAAGGTCAGCCTTGCAGCTGGGACAGTTTTGCGATGCCCGCCGACTGCTGGCGCAGCTACAGCAATACGGGTGCACAGGATGCTGTGGTGCTGTTGGTCACAGCAGGCGACGAACGCAAGCGAGTCACTTGGGCCGACGAGGTGGTGCAGGCCGCAGGCCAACTGGGCCACGCAATCGATGCGAATGGCTATTTGGGTCCGAAATACTTCATTGACCGTGCGCAGAACTGAACTCATGACGGATCGCACGCTGTAACTGTTGGTTACACACATCGTTTCAGGGCCAATTCAAGCTCACTAGTGTTACTTCCATAGCGTTTTGGCGCGTGCCGCTTCTAAAATTGAACTCATTAAAACAGTGAAGCCTGAAGCGGCTGGACGTCAAATGGAACACGATACAACAATGCCCTCAATCTTGGGCCCCGAGAGTGGCTACGGGCGTGGCTCTGAACGCGTTGCCCGCGACAAGCACCAATCTCGCCAAGCCAGCCCGGTGATCAAACTGGTGTTTTTGGCGGTAGTTGGGGTATTGCTGGTCGGCGCGTATCGTTTTTTCGCGCGCTGACCGTGCAAGCAGCGTAGAAGCTGCTTAGAGGAAGAGGGGGTTGACGAGCCTTGACCCCGGCACTGGCTCCACAGTTAGAGCTGCTTGGTTCCCCACCTGACTCGGTTGGCCACTTCACCATGCGGGAAGGCCCGTCCCGAGTATTGTACCCCCACGTTCGCTCACTGCGTGTAGCTCTCTGCCCCCCGAGGGGACTAATTTTTCTTGGGAGCGGCGCTGCGAAAAATTGTCCGTACGTTGGTTCGATTTCCTCCCTCGCCCAGTAAAACCGCACCGTAGAATCGCCGGATGTCTTACCTCGTGCTGGCCCGCAAATACCGCCCTCGGAACTTCTCGGAGATGGTCGGGCAGGAGCATGTGGTGCGGGCGCTGTCCAACGCGCTTCAAACCCAGCGCTTGCATCACGCTTACCTGTTTACGGGCACGCGCGGTGTGGGCAAGACGACGGTGTCGCGCATTCTGGCCAAATCTTTGAATTGCCAAGGAGCAGATGGACAGGGCGGTATTACGGCGACACCGTGTGGGGTTTGCCAGGCCTGTACCGATATCGACACTGGCCGTTTTGTCGATTACACCGAGCTGGATGCTGCTTCCAACCGCGGGGTGGACGAAGTGCAGGCCCTGCTGGAACAGGCGGTCTACAAGCCGGTGCAAGGCCGCTTCAAGGTCTTCATGATCGACGAGGTGCACATGCTTACGGGGCATGCGTTCAATGCGATGCTCAAGACTCTGGAAGAGCCGCCAGAATATTTGAAGTTTGTGCTGGCCACGACCGATCCGCAAAAAGTGCCGGTGACCGTGTTGTCGCGCTGCTTGCAATTCAATCTGCGGCCGATGGCACCCGAGACAATTTTGGAGCACCTCGTGCATGTGCTGGCGCAGGAGAATATCGCTGCTGAGCCGACCGCATTGCGACTGCTCGCGCGGGCGGCACGCGGGTCGATGCGCGACGCGCTGTCGCTCACCGATCAATCCATCGCCTTTGGCAACGGCCAGATTGAAGTGATCACCGTGCGCCAGATGCTGGGCAGTGTGGATCGCAGTTACGTGTTTCGCCTGATTGGCGCGCTGGCGCAGGGCAATGGTAAGACGGTGGTGGAGACCTGCGAGTCGTTGCGAGTGAACGGCATCAGCGCCGCGTCCACGCTGGAAGAAATGGCCTCGATGCTGCAGCGCATGGCGGTGCTGCAAGCGGTGCCGGATCAGGCTGTTGACAGCGACCCCGACGCTGTTGACATTGCACGCCTCGCCGCTGCTATGCCCGCTGATGAGACGCAATTGCTCTACAGCCTGTGTCTGCATGGCCGTGCAGAGTTGGGCTTGGCCCCGGATGAATATGCGGCGTTGACGATGGTGTTGCTACGGCTGCTGGCGTTCAAGCCGATGAATAATTCGGTGATAGCGCCGTCCAAAGAACTTTCATCCGCGTCAGCGGAAAAAAAAACTCTGAAACCCGCTGAGGCAGCTGCACCCGCGCGCGTAGCTGTGCCAGCGCCTGCGCCCGAGCCATCCTCAGACCTCACGCCAAAAACCTTCAGCTCGCCACACGCAGGGCAGCGGCTTCACGTGGTCGATCAGCCCGAGCAGGTTCATGCGCCACTTGATGTTCCACTTAGGGCCAAAGATGCAGCTGCACAAGGGGTTCCCCTACCGGTGCGGTATCAGTCGGATTCACGCCAGGAGGGTTTGGTCAATCAAGCCAGCAGTGCGCATTTGATCCCGACCCCCGAAGGCGATCTGTGGCACCCGTTGGTGCAGCAGCTGATTGCGCAAGAGGCCGTTGCCGCATTGGTGCGTGAGCTGGCCTTGCAATCGCAATTGGTGGCGCAGGACACGGACCAATGGATTTTGCGGGTCGACCGAGAGTCTCTGAACCAGGCCAACACCCGTGATCGGCTGCAGGCGGCGTTGCAGACCATCGGCCACAATGTGAAGTTGGTGATAGAGGTGGGCCGTGTGTCCGACAGCCCCGCCAAGCGCAATGCATTCGCGCAAGCGCAGCGCCAGCAGGCGGCCGAGAAAATCATTCTGGAGAGCCCGTTCGTGCAGCGCATGATGCGCGACTTTGGGGCGAAAATCGTGCCTGGCAACGTGAAATCCGTTGAACCCCATGCGGGCACCTGAATTTTTTAATCAACGACAAGGAATCGAACATGTTTAACAAAGGACAGCTGGCCGGCTTGATGAAGCAAGCCCAGGCGATGCAGGACAACATGAAGAAAGCCCAGGACGAGCTGGGCAATGTTGAAGTCACCGGTGAGTCGGGCGCGGGTCTGGTCAAAGTCATCATGACCTGCAAGCACGACGTGCGGCGCGTCACCATCGACCCGAGCCTGCTGGCCGATGACAAAGACATGCTCGAAGACCTGGTGGCCGCGGCGTTCAATGCCGCAGTGCGCAAGGCTGAAGAAACATCGCAGGAGAAGATGGGCAAGCTCACGGCTGGAATGCCCGGCCTTCCTGGGGGCATGAAGTTTCCCTTCTAAAGCAGATATTCACGCAGGGGCTCATGCGTGGCTGACACGAATTCGCTGGACGTTCTCATCCAATCGCTGCGCCGCTTGCCTGGTGTTGGCGTGAAGTCCGCCACCCGCATGGCGTTTCACCTGCTGCAGCACGACCGCCCTGCGGCGCAGGCGCTGTCTGCGGCGTTGGGGCAAGCTGTTGACACCGTACGGCATTGCTCGATGTGCCACACGTTTACCGAAGCCGAAGTGTGTGCGACCTGTCGTGATGTCAAACGAGACCGCACCAAGCTGTGCGTCGTCGAAACCCCGGCGGATCAGTCTGCGGTGGAGCGAACCGGCGCGTTTCGAGGGGTGTATTTTGTGTTGATGGGCCGCTTGAGCCCGTTGGACGGCATTGGGCCAAAAGACATTGGGCTTGAAAAGCTGTTTGCACGCGCGACCGACGGTATCGTTCAAGAGGTCATTTTGGCCACCAACTTCACCGCCGAGGGCGAGGTAACGGCACACGTTATTTCAGAAACCCTCAAGGCGCGCGGCATGAAGTTGACCCGGCTGGCGCGCGGTGTGCCCGTGGGCAGTGAGCTTGAGTATGTTGACCTCGGCACGATCGCGCATGCGCTGGTGGATCGGCGATAACGACGTCGCTAGCGTCGCCGTTGGAGCAATCAGGTCAGTTTCAGTTAACTCTTTGTGACAGTTCGAGTCGCCGAAAGTCAGTGAATACCCGCGCGGGATGTCCCCGATGTGGTGCGGCACACGCTTTGCTAATCTTGATGCAAATCAAAACGCGTATCAAGTGGAGAGTGCATGAGCTGTAAAGATCACCCCGTGAAACCCATAGCCGTTTGGCAGGCTGGCAGCGGCGTGAGCCGCCGCCAGTGCGGTTCGATGATCTTGACGGGGGCAGCATCCATCGCTGCGCCGTTGCTTGTGGCGCAACCCAAGCTCGAAAAATCCAAAGTCAGCATTGCGGTGGGTGGCAAGGCCTCGTTCTACTACCTGCCCCTGACGATTGCCGACCAGTTGGGATACTTCAGGACTGAAGGC
>JANOTO010000432.1:0-3213 GCA_031416395.1 Rhodoferax sp.
GGTGGTCACCCAAACCCGCGAACCCGGTGGTACACCACTGGCCGAGAAGCTGCGGGGCATGCTGCTCAACGACCCGATGGATGCCATCACCGAGACGCTATTGGTGTTTGCCGCACGGCGCGATCACTTGCAAAGCCTGATTGAGCCCGCCCTTGAACGCGGCGAAGTGGTGTTGTGCGACCGGTTTACCGATGCGACTTTTGCTTACCAGGGCGGCGGGCGAGGGATTGAACTGCAGATGCTGGCCACATTGGAGGATTGGGTGCAAAAAAAGCCAGGCGCCGCAACCCTTTTGGCACCCGCTTCAATCAGACAGCCGGACATGACGGTGTGGTTCGATGTGGCCCCCGAAGTGGCGGCAGAACGACTTGCGGGTGCGCGCGTCCCCGACAAATTTGAAGCCCAGCCCATCGAGTTCTTTCAAAAAGTGGCGGCGGGCTATGCCGTGCGGCAAGCGCAATCTCCACAGCGGTTCGTCAAGATTGATGCATCGCAAGCCAAGCACAAAGTCTGGCAGCAAATCACGTTGGCGATGGTGCGCCGGGGCTGGCTGGCGATCATGGTGGCGGCCAACGGAGGGCCGAGTTGACTGACGTGAATACGCCTGCGGCATCTGCGCCGCCGTGGATCGCCCAGCAGCTCGAAGGTCTGCTGGCCCAGCGCGGCCACGCATGGCTGCTAGCGGGACCGTCGGGCCTGGGGCAATACCGCCTGGCGTTCGATCTGGTGCGCGCGTGGCTGTGCGAACAACCCACGGCCCACGGCGCGTGCGGCCAATGCACCAGTTGCCATTCAATCGACGTTCGCACCCATGCCGACCTGTGCGTGCTGATGCCCGAGACCGTGATGATTGAGCTAGGCTGGCCGCTGGGCGAAAAGGCGCAGAGCGACATCGACGACAAAAAACGCAAAGCCAGCAAAGAGATTCGCGTGGATGCCATGCGCGAGGCGATTGAGTTCTCGCAGCGCACCAGCGCACGTGGGCGTGGCAAGGCGGTGCTGGTGTTCCCGGCGGAGCGGATGAACCACATAACGGCAAATGCGCTGCTCAAAACGCTGGAAGAGCCACCCGGCGATGTCAAATTTGTGCTGGCCAGCGAGTCCGCCCACCAACTTTTGCCCACCATCCGTAGCCGCTGCCTGGGTCACACCATGCTGTGGCCTGCGCCAGACGCGGCTTTAAGCTGGCTGCAAACGCAAGGCATCAACAAGGAGGCTGCGGCCACACTGCTGCGCGCATCGGGAGCACGGCCTGAAGATGTTGTGCAGTTTGTGACTTCGGGCCGCGACCCGGCGAGTTGGGCAACCTTGCCCAAAGCGATGCAGCGTGGCGACATCAACGTCCTGAAAGACTGGACACCCGTTCAAACCATCGACGCACTGCAAAAGCTCTGCCATGATTTGATGGCGCAAAAGGCGGGTGCCGCGCCGCGTTTTTTTGAGTCTGGCAATCTGGCGGTGAATGCACAGGTGCCCACGCTGACCGCTCTGAGCCAATGGTCAAAGGACTTGGCAGCTGCCACGCGAACCATGGAGCACCCGTTCAACGCCGGGCTGATGATGGAAGCTTTGGTCAGTCAAGCCAAAAACATCCTAAACTCCAGGGTGTGAGTTACCAGACATGACCCTCTCCACCACACCCCGCCCCAGCGTTATTCAACTTGCCATCAAGGAGAAGGCAGCGCTGTACGCCGCCTACATTCCCTTGTTTTCCGAGGGCGGAATCTTCATTCCCACGTCCAAGGAATACAAGCTGGGGGATGATGTTTATGTTTTGCTGTCGTTGCCGGATGACACGCAGCGTTATCCCGTTGCCGGCAAGGTGGCTTGGGTGACACCCGCCAAGGCATCGGCCAACCGCACACAGGGTGTGGGAATCCTCTTCCCAAAAGATGAAAAGTCCAAGGCGCTGAAAACCAAGATTGAAGAGATGTTGGGTGGCCACCTGAGCACGGATCGGCCTACGCAGACCATTTAGTTATTGCGGGCTCGCATGCGCAGCGGGCCTTGTCATCATGTTCACAGATTCCCACTGCCACCTGACTTTCCCCGAGCTCAAAAGCCAACTGCCCGAGATTCGTGAGGCGATGCGGGTGGCTCAAGTTGAGCGCGCGCTGTGCATCTGCACGACGCTCGAGGAGTTTGCCGATGTTCATAGTTTGGCAACCCAATACGATAACTTTTGGGCTACGGTGGGCGTGCACCCCGACAACGAGGGTGTGACAGAACCCAGCCTTGATGACTTGCTCAATCGCGGCCAACTGCCGCGCGTCGTCGCCATTGGCGAAACCGGGTTGGATTACTACCGCTTGGGCGAGCGCACGTGGGGCGACATGCAGTGGCAGCGTGACCGGTTTACCACCCACATCCGCGCGGCACGCAAGTTGGACAAACCGCTGGTTATCCACACCCGCAGCGCGTCCAAAGACACATTGTCGATCTTAAAGGAGGAGGGCGAAGACGGCTCCGCTGGCAGTGCAGGCGGCGTGTTTCACTGCTTTACCGAGACTGCTGAAGTGGCCCGCGCGGCGCTTGATTTGGGCTTTTATATCTCGTTCTCGGGCATCCTGACCTTCAAAACTGCGCAGGATTTGCGTGACGTTGCAGCGTTTGTGCCACTGGACAGAATGTTGATCGAGACCGACAGCCCCTATCTTGCGCCCGTGCCCAAGCGCGGTAAAACCAATAATCCGTCGTACGTGCCCTACGTTGCACAAGAATTGGCGCGGATCAAAAATGTCGGTGTGGACGAGATTGCACAACACACAAGCCGTAACTTTGAGGTGCTTTTCAAAGCCGTCAAACCGGAGTTTGTAACATGATAAATCACTTTAAGAAACTTCTCTATCTGTCTGTTTTATCAGCGTCATTTTCGGTATTCGCTGGGTCCTACGAGGATTTTTTTGCAGCCATTAAAAAAGACGATGTCAGCACTGTTACAACTTTGCTGAAGCGCGGGTTTGATGCCAACACGCGGGACGAAAACGGGCTGCACGGGCTGCATGTGGCGTTGCAAGAGCCGTCATTGAAGGTCGCGACCGTTTTGATGGATTGGGAAAAAACCACCGTCGAATCACGCAACGCGGCGGACGAAAGCCCGCTGATGTTGGCCAGCCTTAAGGGCTTGCTGCCCGTGGTTGTGAAGCTGATTCAACGCGGAGCCGACGTCAATAAGCCCGGCTGGGCACCTTTGCACTACGCCGCCACCCGGGG
>JANOTO010000433.1:0-4196 GCA_031416395.1 Rhodoferax sp.
GCTTACCGCTGGGAAGGCGGCGGCGCGGCGGTGTTTGGCAGTGTGCAGCCGCAGCCGTTGGAGCATCAGCCGGACGGCACGCTGGCGCTGGCCGACATTGAAGCCGCCATCAAGCCCGACGACGCACACTTTGCCCACACCCGCATGCTGACGCTGGAGAACACCTGGGGCGGCAAACTGTTGCCCTTTGCCTACGTCAAACAAGCCACCGAATTGGCAGAGCGCAAAGGCCTGACGCGGCATCTGGATGGTGCTCGGTTGTTTAATGCGGCGGTAGCGCAAGCAGCAGCCAACGGCACCGATCCGTATGACGAAGCGCGCCAGATCGCACAATGTTTTGACAGTGTGTCGGTGTGCTTCAGCAAAGGCCTCGGAGCGCCAGCGGGCTCCGCGCTGTGCGGCTCAAAAGCACTCATCGCCCGCGCGCACCGCATCCGCAAGATGGCGGGTGGCGGTATGCGCCAGGCAGGCGTGCTGGCGGCGGCGGCAGCGTATGCGCTGGACAACAACGTCATGCGCCTCGCCCAAGATCACGCACTGGCCCAGCGACTGGCGCAGGGGCTTGTTGGCATTGCTGATCTGGTGGTTGACGCACCGCAGACCAATATCCTGTTTGTCGACTTAACGGGTACTGCCAAAGCACGGTCGGCCGAATTGATGACCTACCTGAAAGCGCGCGGTGTCCGCGTGACGGGCTTGTACCGACTGCGTTTTGTCACCCACATGGATGTGGATGCAAAAGGCGTTGACCTCGCGGCAGCGGCAGTGCGTGATTTTTTCAAAACCTAACAATATCTAACAATATCTAGAACATCTTCGACAATCACCATGCCCAACAGTCACAAAATCACCCCGCAAGAAGCGCTATTGCGCACCATTGAGCACCGCGAAATATTTCACGACGAGATGCTGCACGTGGTGCGCCAGATCATGGGTGGTGAGATGTCGCCGGTGATGATGGCCGCCCTCATCACCGGCCTGCGCGTCAAAAAGGAAACCATTGGCGAGATCACCGCTGCGGCGCAGGTGATGCGCGAGTTTTCTACCAAAGTCCATGTGGCCGATAAAACCCATCTGCTGGATATCGTGGGAACCGGTGGCGATGGTTCGCACACTTTCAACATCTCCACCTGCGCGATGTTTGTCGCCGCGGCGGCAGGGGCTAAAGTCAGCAAGCACGGCGGGCGCAGCGTCAGCAGCAAGAGCGGCAGCGCGGATGTGATGGAGTCGCTGGGCATCAACATCAATCTCTCGCCCGAGGCGATTGCCCAGTGCATCGAGCAAGTCGGCGTGGGCTTCATGTTCGCGCCAAACCACCACACGGCCATGAAGCACGTTGCGCCGATTCGCAAAGAGCTGGGTGTGCGTACCATCTTCAATATCCTGGGGCCTCTGACCAACCCCGCCAGTGCGCCGAATATTTTGATGGGGGTGTTCCACCCCGACCTCGTGGGCATTCAGGTGCGCGCGCTGCAACGCCTGGGGGCCGAGCACGCGTTGGTGGTCTACGGCAAAGACGGCATGGACGAAGTCAGCCTGGGGGCGGCCACGCTGGTGGGCGAGCTGAAAAGCGGCGAGATCACCGAGTATGAAATCCACCCCGAAGACTTCGGCATGGTGATGTCCAGCAACCGCGCGCTGCGGGTTGAGACGCCCGAGCAGTCCAAGACGATGCTGATCGGCGTGTTGGACAACCAGGCGGGCGCAGCCAAAGACATCGTGATGTTGAACGCAGGTGCGGCGCTGTACGCCGCGAACGTGGCTGAGTCGATGAAAGCCGGCATCGCGTTGGCACGCAGCGCCATTGAGTCAGGCGCGGCGCGGCGCAAGCTGGATGCGCTGGTGGCGCTGTCGCAGCAACTGAAGGCAGCATCATGAGCGACATTCTGGACAAAATCATCGCCGTCAAACGCGAAGAGATCGCGCAATCGATCAAAACCAAACCGCTCGCGCTAGTTCGAGCGGATGCCGAATCCCGCGTGCTGACGCGCGACTTTGTGGGTGCCCTGCGCGCCAAAGTCGCGAGTGGCAAGCCTGCCGTGATTGCCGAAATCAAAAAAGCCAGCCCCTCCAAGGGCGTGCTGCGGGAGGAATTCATCCCCGCCGATATCGCCCAAACCTACGCCGAGCATGGCGCGGCTTGCCTCTCGGTGCTGACAGACCGACAGTTTTTCCAGGGCCAACCGGATTACCTCAAGCAGGCGCGGGCTTCGTGCCAATTGCCTGTTTTGCGCAAAGACTTCATGGTTGACGCGTACCAAATTTACGAGTCACGGGCGATGGGTGCCGATGCTGTTTTGCTGATCGCCGCGTGCCTGGACGACGCGCAGATGGCGGATCTGGAGGCAATTGCGCTTTCCATGGACATGGCTGTCCTGGTGGAGGTGCACGACCGTGACGAGGCGGTGCGCGCTCTGAAGCTCAAAACGCCACTGATCGGTATCAACAACCGCAATCTGAAGACGTTCGAGGTGTCGCTGGAGACGACCCTGACGATGCTAAAAGACATGCCCGAGTTGCAATCTGGCCAGCGGCTCGTCGTGACCGAGAGCGGCATTCTGAGTCGTGACGACGTGCTGCGCATGGGCGCTGCGGGTATCAACGCGTTTTTGGTGGGCGAGGCGTTCATGCGCGCAAACGACCCAGGCGAGGCGCTTAAGGCGCTATTTGGATTGGCTTGAGGCCGACTCAATTGCTCTATAATATATAGCAATATTTCTATATTTTTCGAGAGCTAATGCCAGATTTTATCATTAATTCATCGAGTTCACCCCTCAAAATCCAAAAAATTAACTCCCAGGTTAATTTGTCTGCTTGGCGGCCTGAATCGTGGCCAGTCGCTCCGGATTGGCAGCCCGTCATTTCGCGCTTCTTGCAAACCGAGTCCGCGCGCGCCTTGCGGCAATTCATGCAAAGCCGAGTGGCTTCAGGCGCGCTGATTTACCCTGTTGAGCCGTTTCGTGCGCTGCGGCTGACGCCACTGAGCCGCGTCAAAGTCGTCATCTTGGGCCAAGACCCGTACCACGGCCCTGGGCAAGCCGAAGGGCTGGCGTTTTCAGTCGCCCCAGGCATCAAACTACCGCCCTCACTGAGAAATATCTACAAAGAACTGGCCCGCGACCCGTCGATTCAGAACAACGGCAATCCCGTCACAAGTGGCTCGCTGACCCGCTGGGCCGAGCAAGGCGTTCTGTTGTTAAACACCTGCCTGACGGTCGAGGATGGACTTCCCGCGAGCCACGCCAAACAAGGTTGGGAAGCGCTCACTGACGAAATTATCATGGCAGTGTGGGCACTTCAGTCGCCTGTCGCGTTTTTGCTGTGGGGTACGCACGCGCAAACCAAACAAACGCTGATCGCCACACGCGCCATCGGCACTGTCTCAAAAACAGATCATTTGGTGCTCACCGCCAACCACCCTTCGCCCTTGTCAGCACTTCGCCCGCCCGCGCCGTTCATCGGATGTGGTCATTTTGGGCGGGTGAACGCGTTTTTAACGCAACAAGGTGCCAGCCCCATTGACTGGTAAGCCCCAACGCGTCGGTGTTGTACGACTGAATTTCATGGCATAATCCGAGGTTCGCTAAAGGAGAGGTGGCCGAGTGGTTAATGGCAGCAGACTGTAAATCTGCCCTCTTACGAGTACGCTGGTTCGAATCCAGCCCTCTCCACCAGCAAAAAAAAGCGTTACGGGGTTGTGCGGGGTTCGTATAGTGGTAATACCTTAGCCTTCCAAGCTAAAGCGAGGAGTTCGATTCTCCTACCCCGCTCCAGGTTTGTGCGGTTGATGTATTTGGTTTTTGATTTGGTTTTGGTATTCGAGAGCGTTAGTTGAGTTGACAGTTTCCTTTGTCAAAACGCTGCGAGGTAAGGCGCGAAGCCGCAGACAGTGCTCCAGCACCGCCAGGCTGAACAACGCCGCACCGCAGTGTTTTGACAAAGAAAAAGCCCATTTGGCTCAGTGGCAGAGCACTCCCTTGGTAAGGGAGAGGTCCCGGGTCCGATTCCCGGAATGGGCACCAGTTTTTTTAGGGCGCTTCAACGCTCTTCGGCCTCTTTGGTTTGAGTAGTTTTTGAATTTGTTACATCTCGGAGTTTGAGAAAATGGGAAAAGAAAAGTTCGCACGCACCAAGCCCCACGTCAACGTGGGCACGATTGGTCACGTCGACCACGGCAAGACCACACTGACTGCCGC
>JANOTO010000434.1:0-6994 GCA_031416395.1 Rhodoferax sp.
GGACGGCGTGGCCCCCTGGAAGCCGTACATCGTGCCCGTCAAAGGCACGTTTGACGCAGCAGGCAAGATGCTGGATCTCAACGGCGACGGTGCGGTGAACTACGCTGACACTATCGCGCAACCCGCCACCAGCCTGATCGCCGATGCCCACAAGGTGGGCCTGTTTGTCCACACCTGGACCTTCCGCAACGAGACCGGTCGCCTGACGTTTGACTACAAAACCCCTGCGGCGGAATATTTGCAGTTTTTCAGGGCCGGTATTGATGGTTTGTTCAGCGACTTTACCGACACTGCTGTTGCCGCGCGCGCAGCCTATCTGAAAGAGCTAGGCCGCTGATTGTTAGCGCTGATCGGTTTTTAGAGGCAGCCTGGGGGAGAACGATAATCGGAGCATGACCGTCAATTTTGAAAGGCGCTCCCTCGTTTCGAGAATCGTTCGCCGTTTTCAGGGCTTCGATGGCCTGTTGGCGTTTGCCATCATCGTGCTGGGGTGTGCGGGCCTGATCACGATGTATTCCAGCGGGCACGATCATGGCAACCAGTTTTCGAACCATGGTCGCAACATGCTCATCGCGGGGGCCTGCCTTTTTTTTGTCGCGCAGATTCCACCACAACGGCTGATGCGACTGGCCGTGCCCCTGTACATCTTTGGCGTGGCACTGCTGATCGCGGTAGCGATCTTTGGTGTCACCAAAAAGGGGGCTCGCCGCTGGGTCAATGTCGGCATCGTCATCCAGCCCAGTGAGATCATGAAAATCGCCATGCCGCTGATGCTGGCCTGGTGGTTTCAGAAGCGCGAGGGGCAGCTTCGGCCGATTGACTTCGGTGTTGCCCTGCTGCTGCTAGTGATCCCTGTGGGCTTGATCGTGCGCCAGCCTGATCTGGGCACGGCCATCTTGGTGATGGTGGCAGGTTTGGCCGTGATTTTCTTTGCTGGATTGAAGTGGCGCTGGATCGCGCCGCCGGTGTTGATCGGCCTGATTGCTGCCGTGCTGCTGGTGATGTTTGAGCCGCAACTGTGCGCAGACGGAGTCCAATGGCCGCTCTTGCGCGAGTACCAGCAGCAGCGAATCTGCACCCTGCTTGACCCTGGGCGGGATCCGCTGGGCAAAGGCTTTCACATCATCCAGGGCATGATCGCAATTGGCTCTGGCGGCGTGTGGGGCAAAGGTTTCATGCAGGGCACGCAAACGCATCTGGAATTTATCCCCGAGCGCACCACCGACTTCATTTTTGCCGCTTTTTCTGAGGAGTTTGGGCTGGCAGGCAACCTGGGCCTGATTGCCGCCTTCGCCTTCCTGATCCTGCGCGGCCTGACGATTGCGCTGGAGGCATCCACGCTGTTTTCGCGCCTGCTCGCAGGGGCCATCACACTGATCTTTTTCACCTACGCGTTTGTCAACATGGGCATGGTCAGCGGCATATTGCCGGTAGTCGGCGTGCCGTTGCCCTTTATCAGCTATGGCGGCACCGCGATGGTGACGTTAGGGCTGGGACTCGGAATTTTGATGTCCATTGCCAAATCGAAACGTTTGGTCAAGACGTGACTTATTCGGTTTCAATCATCGGTGTGGGCAACATGGGTGCTGGCATAGCACGCAATTTGTTGTCAAAAGGCTGGCCGGCGGCAGTGCATGACTTGGACGATGCAAAAGTTCAGTATTTAAAGACTTTTGGCGCTCTAGCTCTCGCAGATATTGCATATGCAGCAACTAAATCAATAGCAACTATTATCTGCGTGATCGATGCCGTTCAGGCCCGCGACGTGCTTTTTGGCCCGATGGGCATCGCCACAACCCTGCCGCTGGGCCACACCGTGCTGCTGTGCCCCACGCTGGCACCTGCCGATGTCGAGCAGATTGCCAAAGAGTTAATTCCGCTGGGAATTCACACCATTGACGCGCCGATGTCCGGTGGCCCGGCACGCGCCGCAGACGGCAGCATGAGCCTGATGGTCGCCTGTGCTGACCACGTCTTTGCGCGCCACCAAAGCCTGATTAACGCCCTGTCCAACAAAGTCTTTCGCATCAGTGAAAAACCAGGCGACGGCGCACGCACCAAGCTGGTCAACAACCTACTGGCGGGCATCAACTTGGTGGGCGCTGCCGAGGCCTTGGCCATGGCGCAAAAGATGGGGCTGGATCTGGCCAAAACGCTGGACGTGATCGAGCAGTCCAGCGGGCAAAGCTGGATTGGCTCCGACCGCATGCGCCGTGCGTTGGCGGGTGACTATGCCCCGCGTGCGCACATGACACTCTTGGAAAAAGATACGCGCCTTGCCATTGACGCGGCGCGCGCGGTAGGTTTCCAGGGACCGCTGGGGGCCAGTGCGCGTGATGTGTTTGCGCAAGCCAGCGCGGGTGGGCTGGAAAATCTTGACGATGCAGCGTTGTTCACGTGGTTGACTGACAAAGCCTAAAATGGCCTAATGATTTCACGCGAACCTACTATTGAACGCTTGGCGATTGCCAAATCCCTCCTCCTCACGCCATTCGGACTGGATGAAACCCATCTGGTCAAGGCGCTCAACGAAATCAAGGCCTACAAAGTCGATGATGCTGATCTGTACTTCCAATACACACGATCTGAAGGCTGGAGTTTGGAAGAAGGCATCGTCAAAACCGGCTCCTTCAGCATTGACCAAGGCGTAGGGGTGCGCGCGGTCAGTGGCGAGAAAACCGCGTTCGCCTACTCGGACGACATCTCCAACGCCTCGCTCTTGGACGCAGCACGAACGGTGCGCGCGATATCCGCGGCTTCCAAATCAGCCAAGGTGAAGACGACAACACCCAAAGTTTCGCGCAGCCGCACGCTGTACAACGACCTGGACCCGATTGCGTCACTCAACAGCACCGCCAAAGTGGGCCTGTTGGAGAAAGTCGAGAAACTCGCCCGCGCCAAAGACCCGCGCGTCGCCCAAGTGATGGCGGGATTGGCGAGCGAATACGACGTGGTGATGGTGGCGCGTGCAGATGGCACCATTGCCGCCGACGTGCGTCCGCTCGTTCGCCTGAGCGTCACCGTCATCGCCGAGCAAAAAGGCCGCCGCGAAGTCGGCTCAGCCGGTGGTGGTGGCCGCTTTGGCTTGGCTTATTTTGACGACGCGTGCATTGAAAAATACGTGAACGAAGCTGTCAAAGCCGCGCTGACCAACCTTGAATCGCGCCCCGCCCCCGCCGGGGAAATGACGGTCGTTTTAGGCTCGGGCTGGCCCGGCATCTTGCTGCACGAAGCCATCGGCCACGGGCTGGAAGGCGACTTCAACCGCAAGGGCTCCAGCGCCTTCAGCGGCAAAATTGGCAAGCGCGTCGCTGCCAAAGGCGTGACGGTGCTGGACGACGGCACCATTGTCGACCGCCGTGGCTCGCTCAACGTGGACGACGAAGGCAACACCAGCCAGAAGAACGTGCTGATTGAAGACGGCATCTTGAAGGGCTACATCCAGGATGCCATGAACGCCCGCCTGATGGGTGTCAAACCCACCGGCAATGGCCGCCGCGAGAGCTACGCCCACGTGCCCATGCCGCGCATGACCAACACCTACATGACCGCGGGCGACAAAGACCCGATGGAGATCGTCGCCAGCATCAAAAAAGGCCTGTACGCGACCAACTTTGGTGGCGGGCAGGTGGACATCACCTCCGGCAAGTTCGTCTTCTCGGCCAGTGAAGCATTTTGGGTCGAAAACGGCAAAATCCTCTACCCCGTCAAAGGCGCCACGCTGGTCGGCAGCGGCCCGGAGTGCCTGAAACGCGTCAGCATGATCGGCAATGACATGAAGCTCGACAGTGGCGTAGGCACCTGCGGCAAAGAGGGGCAGAGCGTGCCGGTGGGCGTGGGGCAACCGACCTTGCGGATTGACGGGTTGACGGTCGGCGGAACCGCTTAAAGTTTATTTTTGCGCCTGTTGCAGCAGGCTATTTGTCAGGTAACACTATTGCGGCGGGATCAATGGAAAAGCTGTACGGAAACACATTATTTCGTCTGCATGCACTTGAAACGGGCGATAGTGCGGGGCAAACTGTAAAATCTGGTCGCATGACCATCTGAAAATGCTAGCAACAAACCGGATTGGCGCTGTAACATTGCACATCACGCCCACCCAAACCCTCGCCTGCATCTGAACTCCTGATCCTCCCTTCTTTTAAAATAACGTGAGCGCCTTAATCTCAGTCATCGTCGTCAACTACAACGCAGGTGCTTTGCTGCGGGGTTGTGTTGACTCGATTTTGAGTTGCCCAGTTGATGTTGAGATAGTGGTGGTCGACAACGCATCGCAAGACAACAGCCTGGATGCGCTGGCGGGCTTGCCGCATTTGCAGATCATCAAAAACCCGATCAACACGGGCTTTGCAAGTGCCTGCAACACGGGTCTGCGCGCCTCCAGCGGGCCCTATGTCTTGTTCTTGAACCCTGACTGCTCGTTCAAGCCCGGTGCATTGGCCGAACTGGTCAAGGCGCTGGATTCAGACCCCACCGTCGGTATGGTGGGCGGCTTGCTGACCAATCTGGACGGCACCGAACAGATTGGTGCGCGCCGCGCCATCCCAACGCCTTGGCGCTCATTCGTTCGGGCGTTTGGCTTGGTCAACCTCTCCCGCTGGTGGCCCAATTTGTTTTTTGACTTTAACCTGCACCAGCAGCCGATGCCCGATCACCCGGTGTCGGTCGAGGCGATTTCAGGCGCCTGCATGATGGTCAAGCGCGACGTGATGAACCAGGTGGGCGAGTGGGACGATGGCTACTTTTTGCACTGCGAAGACCTCGACTGGTGCATGCGTTTTCGCGAGCGCGGCTGGAAGATCCTGTTTGTGCCATCAGCAGTCATCACCCACGTGCTAGGTTTTTGCGGACGCAACCGGCCTGTATTTGTCGAGTGGCACAAACACCGCGGCATGATGCGCTTCTACCGCAAGTTCTTCAAAGAGCACTACCCTGGCGTGCTGATGGTGCTGGTGGGCATGGGCGTGTGGCTGCGCTTCAGCGTGGTGGCCGCCAGCTTCGCCACCCGGCAGTTCAGCAGCGCCGCAAAACGTTTCTTGTTTTAACGGATCACAGTACCGTACATGCCTGCTCAAACGTCAGGCGCGGGTTGCGGTCAAACAGCTTGCTGTCGTCGCCATAACCCAGGTTGATCAGAAAATTTGTCTGGTAGCGACCATCGGGGAAGAATTCGGCATTCACCTTCGCTAGATCGACACCGCTCATCGGGCCACAGTCCAACCCAACAGCACGCGCGGCCATCATGAAATAGGCGCCGCCCAAGGTGCCATTGCGCGTGGCGGTTGCCTGCGCCATGGGAACGTTGCCTTCGAACATCTCCTGGGCACCGGGCTTGTGCCAGATTTGGGGCATGTGCTCATAAAATCGGGTGTCGGTGGCGACGATCACCGTCACCGGGGCCACCTTGGTCTTCTCCAAGTTGCCGGGGCTCATGGCAGGCAGCAACCGCGCGCGGGATTCGGGTGAATTGAGAAACACATAACGCGTGGGCTGCGTGTTCATCGAGGTGGCACCCATTTTGGCAATGTCGTAAACCTCTTGCAACAACGCAAGCGGCACCGGTTTGTCGACAAACCCATTTGCAGTACGGGCTTTGAAAAAGAGTTGATCGAGAGCGGTGGGGTCGATTTTGGGCATGCGGAAGTTTAGTTGTTTTGTGAACTACCCTATGCAATCGCGCACAACTCATCTGATGCAACTGAATCAGATACATTCGCCCCACCAGTGGCTGCAAACCCATGGCGGCGCGGGCTGGGCCAGTTGCCCGATCACCTTGAACGGCTGCATCCGCATCCTGTCGCAACCCAAGAGTAGGTATAATACCCACCATGAACAGCAAAGCCCTCGTCAAACTGCTTGAACAGCAGGGTTGGACATTGCGGGCGAGCAAAGGAAGCCACCACATCTTTGTGCATCCCGTTAAGGGTGGCCACATCAGTGTTCCGCACCCCACGTCCGATTTGGGCAAAGGGCTGGTTCACAAATTACTGAAGCAGGCTGGTCTGAAATGAAGGAGCCCCTATGAAATTCATCATCGCCGTTGAACCCGCCACGAAAAAATCCGCGTTTGGCGTCGTGGTGCCGGATTTGCCCGGGTGCTTCAGCGCGGGAGAGACGCTGGACGGGGCGATTCAAAATGCGCAGGAGGCGATTGACCTGCACTGCGAGACGATGATCGAAGATGGGTTGGACATTCCACCCGCCACGTCAATCGCCAAGCACCAAAAAGACCCAGAATTCGCCGGATGGATTTGGGCTGTGGTGGACGTACCGGTGGAGAAATACCTCGGCCCCGCTGAAAAAATCAACATCACAGTGCCGCGCCTCTTGTTAAGCCGAATTGACGATTACGCCAAGAGTCACGGCGCAACACGCAGCGGTTTCCTGGTGCAGGCGGCACGGCAGGCGATGGCGGCTTGAGGCTAGTCACTCGTGCCGAGTTGGAGGTGGGCAGACAAGATGTGACTCTGCTATCGCTGATATCGAGCCTGTCATGACTTTTGTGTGGGGGTCATAGCGTCACGTCTTACCTTTTTGCCCCCTCACACCCGCTCAATCACCATCGCAATCCCCTGCCCCACCCCAATGCACATCGTACAAAGCGCATAACGCCCTTTAATGCGATGCAATTGGCTGGTAGCCGTGGTGACCAGGCGCGCACCGGACGCACCCAAAGGATGACCTAGCGCTATCGCGCCGCCGTTGGGGTTGACGCGCGGGTCGTCGTCTTGCACGCCGAGCAGGCGCAACACCGCCAGGCCTTGCGCGGCGAAGGCTTCGTTGAGCTCGATCACGTCCATTTGCGCCAGGGTCAAACCAGTCAGCGCCAGCACTTTTTGCGTCGCGGGTACGGGGCCGATGCCCATGATGCGCGGGGCGACTCCGGCGGTGGCCATGCCGACCACGCGGGCGCGGGGTGTGAGGCCGTTTTTCCTAGCCGTGGCTTCATCCGCCAGTAGGAGTGCACACGCACCGTCGTTGACACCGCTGG
>JANOTO010000435.1:0-2042 GCA_031416395.1 Rhodoferax sp.
GACCAATCGATGGTGGCACCCGCCTTCGCACAGGCGGGTGCCTGCGTGGTGATTCCCAACTACGCTTTGTGCCCCGGCACGGCTGAAACCCCCGTCACCGTCGCCGACATTGCGCTGCAAATGGTCAAAGCATTGGCCTGGGTTTACCGGAACATCACCCAGCATGGCGGTGACCCCACGCGCATCACCGTGGTGGGGCATTCAGCAGGCGGGCATTTGGCCGCCATGATGATGGCGGCTCTGTGGCACAACTATGAAAGCGACTTGCCGGCGCGCTTGGTCAAGAATGGCATGTCGCTCTCAGGCCTGTTTGAGCTGGAGACGATTCGGCAAACGCCTTATCTGCAAATCTCACTCAAACTCACGCCGCAAGAAGCGCAACAATGCAGCCCCGCGTGGATGCCCAGCCCACGAATAAACAACGGCAGAAGTGTTTTTTACAGCGTCGCAGGTGCGCTGGAAAGTGCCGAGTTTTTGCGACACAACAGGCTGATTGAATCGAGCTGGGGCCACAAAACGGTGCCGGTCTGCGAAGAACTTCCAGGCTTGAATCACTTCAGCATCCTGGAGGCTTTGGCCGAGCCTGGTACGCGGCTTAACCGGCTGGCTTTGGATTTGTTGGGCTTGTAGCGCGCAACATCAAACCGAGTCTTTGTGCCTGACGGTGGACTCCACCACGCTGCGCGTTACCACGGGCGGCGATTCGCCCACATGAAAGCCCAGCTTGCGGTCGCGCAGGGCGGCATCGATGGCCGTCACGCGCTCAAATCGGCGCAAGTGATCGGCCCATGAGGCATCGATGATCTGCTCCACATACCGCCCCGGCTGACCGATATCGCGCAGCAGCTCCCAGGACAACGCGCCGTGGCTAAGCCGGTTGCGCCGGCTCTCCTGCATCAGCTTGCGAAACGCTTCAGCTTGTACGGGGTCAATCAAGTACTCGATGCTGGAGACAATATGCCCAGAGACGGGCGGCGCGTCCACCACGGGGATCTTGAAGTTGCGGGTGGGCGTCAAGTCTTCTTCCACGCTGTTGTCGACCATCAGTCGGTTGGCAACAATAATGCTGATGGCTCCGGTTGCTGCCGCAATCAGCAGGCTGGTCTGCACGCTGGCCAGCGTGGCCACTTGTCCCCACAGCGCTGCCCCAACCGCCGCAGCGCCCATGATCGCCATTTGAAATACCGACATCCCGCGCGCCCGCACCCAGCCCGGCAAACCCATTTGCGCTGACACGCTGAGCGAATTGGCCGTGGTGATCCATGCCATGCCCGCTGCAAACATCGCGAGCAACGCCCACCCCACATCCGGCGCAAACGCCACTACCAGCATAGCAAGCGATTGCAGCAAAGCGCCCCGCGCCACCAGCCCGTCGCGTGACCAGCCCCGGCGCAGGCGCGGCAGCCACAGCGCCGCCACAATCGCACCGGCCCCCATGCTGGACAGCATCAAGGTATAGGTGCCCGCCGCGCCACCTTTGAGCCCACGCGCAACCAGCGGCAGTAGCGCCAAGAGCGCCGTCGAGTGAAAGAAGAACAGCGAGATGCGCACCAGGACGCCCTGCAAATGCCGAGACTGCGCCACGTACTGAAGCCCCACCCGCATCGCGCTCAGCAGCTTTTCGCGGCCTAAGGGTTGTGGCGCGGGCGTGTGCTGCCAGCGCGAAATGATCCACCCGGCCACCAGCGACAGTACGGCGTTGAGCATGAACACGTATTCACTGCCCAGGCTCGCAATCAGCGCGCCTGCCACCAGCGGGCCCACGATGCGCGAGGCGTTCATTGAAATGCCGTTCAACGCCAGCGCGGCAGGCAATTGCGCACGGGGCACCAAGTCGGGCACGAGGGCGGCAAATACCGGCCAGCGCAGCGCCAGACCAATGCCGTTGGCAAAGGTCAGCACCAGCAGCAAGGCGGGGCTCATCACATCCATCAAGATAGCGGCGCACAACAATAGCGCGACACCTGTCACCCAAATCTGGGTGAACAGCAAAAAGCGCTTGCGGTTCAGAATGTCAGCCAGCGCGCCGCTGGGCAAACCCA
>JANOTO010000436.1:0-4679 GCA_031416395.1 Rhodoferax sp.
CCACCGCGCTTGCGTGCAGGCAGATCGCTGCCGCCGCAGCCACGTTCAGCGATTCTTCGCCGCCGGGCTGCCCAATGCGCACGGTGAGCGCGGCGCGGCGCATCAGCACCTCGCTCACGCCCTGCCCTTCGTGGCCCATCACCCAGGCGCAAGGCGCGGGCAGAGTTTGCTGGTGAATGAACTGCCCCGTATGCGAACTGGTGGCGACCAGGGGCAGGGCCAGCCTGTCAAGATCAGCCAGCAAGTCAGACACCTGGAGCGCCTCATGCAGTTGCAGCGCGAAGTGCGCACCCATCCCCGCGCGCAGCACTTTGGGTGACCACAGCGCCGCCGTGCCTTTGAGGGCGAGAACTTGCCTGACTCCAAATGCCGCCGCGCTGCGCAGCATGGAGCCGACATTGCCTGCGTCTTGCACGCGGTCTAGAACAAGCGTTTGTACTTGCGCCAGCGGGGCGGGCGCGGGTGGCAAATCCATCACAAAACCCATGGACGCGGGCGACTCCAGACCACTGATGTCGGCAAAGAATTTGTCAGGGATGACGATCATTTTGGCAGCCGCTTGCGACAGCGCTGGCAGCGCTGCCGGCCATTGCGATTCGGCAAATACACCAAACGCCGGCACCCAGCCGCGCTGCAAGGCCGCGAGGCACAGGTGGTCACCTTCGAGCCAAACGCGACCCAGCTTGCGGTAGGCGGTGGCATCAACGGACAACTTGCGCAGCTCTTTGAGCAGCGGGTTGTCTCGCGACGTGATGTGGGTCACCCCTGCGGGCACGCCGGCGTTAAACATCTCCAACGCGACCCTGAGCCAAGACCTCTGCGACGGGCCGAAAAGTTCTTCGATGCTGCTCGCACGCTCCGAACTCGCGCAAGGCTTGCAGATGCTGCGCCGTGCCGTAGCCTTTGTGTTTGGCAAAGCCGTAATCGGGGAACTGCGCATCCAGCTCAACACACCAGCGGTCGCGCTGCACCTTGGCCAAGATAGAGGCGGCAGAAATCGCGGGCACCAGCGCGTCGCCCTGCACCATGGCTTCAGCCAGCACATCCAGCACGGGGATGCGGTTGCCATCCACCAGCACCTTGGCCGGCCGAAGTCGCAGGCCCTCGACGGCTCTGCGCATGGCCAGCAGGCTGGCTTGCAGGATGTTGATCTGGTCAATCTCCTGCACGCTTGCCTGCGCGATCGAACAGCACAGCGCCTTGGCGCGGATTTCGTCAAACAGTTTTTCGCGCCGCAAGGCGGTGAGCTTTTTGGAATCTGCCAGGCCTTTGATCGGGTTGCGCGCATCCAGAATCACCGCCGCTGCAAACACCGGCCCTGCCAGCGGGCCGCGCCCAGCCTCGTCCACACCGGCCACCAGGCCAACGATGTCCCAGCACAGGCGAACCTGCTCAGCTTTCAAGAATTTTTTGGATCGCATCGGTGGCTAGCAGGGCGGTGTCGCGTTGCAACTCAGTGTGCAGCGCTTGGAATCGTTTTTGCAAATCGACTATTTGGGCCGGAGCGGCAAACCAATCCAGCACGGCAGTGGCCAGTGCCTGCGGGGTGGCGGCATCTTGAACCAGCTCTGGAACGACAAAGTCACGGCACAGGATGTTGGGCAGGCCCACCCACGGCTGCAACTGCTTGCGCCGCATGATCTGCCACGACAGCCAGTGCATGTTGTAGGCAATGACCATCGGGCGCTTGAACAGCGCCGCTTCCAGCGTGGCGGTGCCGCTGGCAATCAAGGTGACATCGCAGGCCGCCAACGCCGTGTGCGACTGGCCCTCCAGCACGTGAACCCTTTTCAAAACACCTGCGTTAGCCGCTGCACGTTCAATCGACTCGCGCAACGCGGGCAGCGCGGGCACCACAAACTGAATCGCACTGTCTGCTTGGTGGATCAACGCAGCCGCGTCGAAGAATCTCTGCGCGAGGTATTTGATCTCAGACGCTCGGCTGCCAGGAAGGATCGCCACCACTCGGTCATGCGCTGCCAAGCCCAGCTTGGCCCGTGCAGCCGCCCGATCACACACCCTGGGGATCACGCTGGCCAAGGGGTGGCCCACATACGTGGCCGCAATGCCGTGCTGGGCCAGCAGCGCGGGCTCAAAGGGGAAGATGCACAGCACGTGGTCGGCGCTGCGGCGAATCTTCTCCACCCTGTTTGCGCGCCAAGCCCAAACAGAAGGGCAGACAAAGTGGACGGTGCGGATGCCTTGGGCTTTAAGCGATGCCTCCAGCCCCAAATTGAAGTCAGGTGCATCCACGCCGATGAACACATCGGGCCGCTCTCGCAAAAGACGTTCGCGCAGTTGTTTGCGAATGCCCAGCAGCTCGCGCAGGCGGCGAAAAACATCCAGGCCGTAGCCGTGTACGGCCAATTTTTCGCTAGGCCAAGCTGCGTTGAACCCACGGCGAGCCATGTGCGGGCCGCCAATGCCGCTGGCCGCCAGCTCCGGCCAGCGGGCCAGCAGGCCATCGAGCACCAAGCCCGCCAGCAAATCGCCTGAGGCTTCGCCTGCCACCATGGCAATGCGGGGTTCGGGCATCAGCGCGCAATGCCGCTGGCGGAACTGGCCAAAAAGGCATCCATCAACGCAACGTCGGGCGCGGCCTGTGGGAACTGCCTCGCCAGCGCCGTAATCGCCACGCGCGCGTCGCTCAGCGTTTTGCCCTCGCGATACAGCAGCTTGTGCATCTCGCGAATGGCGGTGATACGGTCGGCGACAAAATCGCGTCGGCGCAGGCCAATCAAATTCGCACCGCGCACCGCCAGCGGATTGCCGTCCACCACCATGAAGGGCGGAACGTCTTTGCCAACGTGGCTGGCAAAACCCACCATGCTATGCGCGCCAATGCGCATGCGTTGCAGCACGCCGGTGAGCCCGCCCACGGTGGCCCAGTCGCCCACCTGCACGTGGCCGGCCAGCGTCACATTGTTGGCCATGGTGATCTGGTGGCCGAGCTGACAGTCGTGCGCAATGTGCACGTAGGCCATGATCCAGTTGTCGTCACCGATACGGGTCACGCCAGCATCCTGCGCTGTACCCAAGTTGAGAGTGCAAAACTCACGGATGGTGTTGCGGTGACCTATAACCAACTCCGTGGGTTCACCCGCATATTTTTTGTCCTGCGGAATGGCACCCAGAGAGTTGAATTGAAAGATGTGGTTGTCGCGGCCAATGGTGGTGTGGCCTTCTATCACGCAATGGGGGCCTACTGTGGTGCCCGCACCGATCTTGACGTGCGGGCCGATCAGGGTGTAGGGGCCTACCGTCACCGAGTTGTCCAGCTCAGCCTGCGCGGCAACAATAGCAGTCGGATGGATGGCAGTCACGACGGGAATATCACGCGATGGTCAAACGAACGTCACACGATGGACCGCATAGCGCAGGTAAGCTCAGCTTCCACCGCGAGTGCATCACCCACCAAAGCCTGGGCCTTGAACTTGAAGATGCCCGCTTTCATGCGAACCAGTTCCACCTGCAAAATCAACTGATCGCCAGGCTCCACCGGGCGTTTGAAACGCACCGCATCAGCCCCCGCGAAGTAATAGACGATGTCCGCACTGGGCGATGCATCCAGCGCATCAAACGCCAGCAGCGCAGCCGCCTGGGCCAGCGCCTCCAGCATCAGCACGCCCGGCATGACGGGGCGGTGCGGAAAATGGCCTTCAAAAAATGGCTCATTGATAGAGACGTTTTTTAAAGCCTTGATGCGCTTGCCCTTGTCGATCTCCAGCACCCGGTCCACCAGTAGAAAAGGATAGCGGTGCGGCAACTGTTTCAGGATGCGGTGAATGTCCATCATGGTGGTTTTGGTTGTTCGTTAAGTCGCTCAAGCACCCGAATCCGCTCGCGCAGTGTGGACAGTTGCTTGAGCGCAGCTGCATTTTTTTCCCACGCGGCATTGTCGTCGATGGGAAACATCCCGGTGTAGTGCCCCGGCTTCAGGATCGAGCGGGTGACCACCGTGGCAGCCGAGATGATGACGTGATCTGCCACCTTGAGATGGCCCAGCACAATGGCCCCACCGCCGATGGAGCAGTGCGCGCCAATATCGGCACTGCCCGCCACGCCCACGCAACCCGCCATAGCGGTGTGTTTGCCGACGCGCACGTTGTGGCCAATCTGGATCAGGTTGTCCAGCTTCACGCCGTCGTCAATCACAGTGTCGCGCAGGGCACCACGATCGATGCAGGTGTTGGCACCGATTTCAACGTCATCGCCAATGCGCACCGCGCCGAGCTGTTCAATTTTCTCCCAAGCACCCTGGTTCGGCGCAAAGCCGAAACCGTCGGCACCGATCACCACACCAGAATGCAAAATACAGCGCGCGCCGATCACGCAGTTTTCAGAAATAGTCACGCGCGACTTCAACACCGTGTCAGCACCAATTTTTGCGCCTGCCTCCACCACGCAAAGCGGGCCGATGATGGCGCTGGCGGCAATTTGGGCGGTCGGATCAACCACGGCTGACGGGTGAACCCGGACAGTCGTTGACGCTACAGGTGCGACAGCGTGGGAGCGCTTCCAAAGTTGCGTGACGCGCGCAAAGTAGAGATAGGGATCGTCCGTCACGATGCAGGCACCCCGCGCGGCGGCGGCGGCTTGCATCGCCGGGCTCACAATCACGCAGCCGGCTCTTGAGGCGGCCAGTAAGGACGCGTATTTGGCATGACTCAAGAAACTCA
>JANOTO010000437.1:0-3181 GCA_031416395.1 Rhodoferax sp.
AGCATCGTGTAGTCACGCACGATACGGCCTGTGTTCCAACTGGCCTCCAGAATCATGTCGACAAATGGGTCGTTCACGGGTCTGTCGCTGGTCAGGCGAATATAGGCGCGACCGTTGGCGCGGCGCTGAATGCTGGTGCGCAAACCTGCCAATGCCGCGTTGAACTCCAGCCCCGCTGCGCGAAAAGCCTCGGGCGACGCAACCGTCGCTTTGAGCGTCGCCGCCTCGTCAGCATTCATCTCAGGGATGTCAATTTCTGCGCGCAGCGGCTCACCCAATGCGGACTGAACGACGATATTGCCCAGTGAAAGCGCGTTGGCATGATGTGCCGACAGGCTAAAAAGCGCTGCCGCAGCAAGTGCCATGGCAGACTTTTGCCAACGATGTGACTGAATGTTCAATTTATGGGCCTCCATTGTTTGGGCAACTGGCAATCATAACGAATCCGTGTTCAGTATTGCCATGAAATTGCTGACAAAATAGTGAGCAGTCCAAACATGAAAAGTACCATAACATCAATGTCTTAGCCTGACAAGCTAGAAACGCTATTAACTTGCGCGGCACCAGAAGCCAACCGTAAACCGCTCCTGGCTATGTTGCCAAACGACAACGGCAGGCCTGATCGACAACGGCAGCACAAAGCCTGTTGTTATGCCTCAAGCAAGATACGCAACATGCGCCTGAGCGGCTCCGCAGCCCCCCACAAAAGCTGGTCGCCCACTGTGAAAGCGCCCACGTAGTCAGGCCCCATGGCCAGCTTGCGGATACGGCCGACGGGAATGGTCATTGTTCCGGTAACGGCGACAGGTGTCAGGTGCTGGACGGTTGCTTCCCGCGTGTTGGGCACCACTTTCACCCAGTCGTTGTCAGCAGCGATCATGGCTTCGATGTCGGCCACGGGCACATTCTTTTTCAGCTTGAACGTCAATGCTTGGCTGTGGCAGCGCATTGCACCCACGCGAACGCAAAACCCGTCCACGGGAATCGCTGAGCCGCCAGATCCACCCGCTACGTCATCTCCCAGGCCCATGATCTTGTTGGTCTCGGCCATGCCTTTCCACTCTTCTTTGCTCTTGCCCCAGTCGGCATCGTCCTGCGATTTGCCCAGCCCCAAGTCTTTGTCGATCCACGGGATCAGCGAGCCACCCAGCGGCACGCCAAAGTTGGCCGTATCAGCCGGCGACAGGCTGCGCTGGCGCTCGGCAATTTTGCGGTCGATGTCCAAAATCGAGCTTTTGGGGTCGTCCAGCAAGGCTTTGACCTCCGCGTACAGCGTGCCGTACTGGGTTAGCAGTTCGCGCATGTGCTGTGCGCCACCCCCACTGGCGGCCTGGTAGGTCTGAGTGCTCATCCATTCGACCAGCCCGGCCTTGTACAGCGCGCCCACGCCCATCAGCATGCAGCTGACCGTGCAGTTGCCGCCAATCCAGTTCTTGACGTTTTGGGTCAGCGCGTTTTGGATCACGTGCATATTGACCGGGTCCAAAATAATGACAGCATCCGAGCTCATGCGCAGGGTTGAGGCGGCATCAATCCAGTGGCCCTTCCAGCCCGCCGCGCGAAGTTTGGGGAACACATCCGAGGTGTAGTTACCACCTTGAGCGCTGATGATGATGTCGCACTTCTTCAGCGCGCTGACATCGAATGCATCTTTCAATGTGGTTTCGTTCTTGGCCTGCGCTGGTGCTTTACCGCCGGCGGCTGAAGTCGAGAAGAACACTGGCTCGATCAACTCGAAGTCGCCCTCAGCCTGCATGCGGTCAATCAGCACCGAGCCAACCATGCCGCGCCAGCCGATGAGGCCAACCGTATTACCTGTTTTCATTGTGTTTGCGCCTTTCAAAATAAACCAGTTCAGACTGATTCCCCCGGCTCGTCAGGCTCCGGGGTAGGCGCACGACGAACCAGGCTGGATCAGCCCGTAATGGTGGTCGTTTTAGTGGAGGAAATGAACGCGCACAGCTTCGACTTAAGCGTCAAAGAGGTGTGAGTGGAAGTCAAAAATGCGTTCATAGCGTTTGAATTATAGCGAACTCAAGTCCGCAAAGCCTTGACCACCGCGTCGCCCATTTGCACGGTAGAGACTTTGGTTATGTTGGTTGCGCCCGCTGAATAGATGTCCACCGTGCGCAATCCCTGCGCCAACACAGCCTTCACGGCGGACTCAATCCGATCCGCAGCCTGCACCTGATTCAGACTGAAGCGCAGCATCATCGCGGCGCTCAAAATCGTGGCCAACGGGTTGGCGATGCCCTTGCCCGCGATGTCCGGCGCGCTGCCGTGGCTCGGCTCGTACAGCCCCTGGTTGCTGGCGTTCAAGCTGGCAGAGGGCAACATGCCGATGCTGCCCGTCAACATCGCGGCCTCGTCGCTCAAGATGTCGCCAAACATGTTGCCGGTGACGACCACGTCAAACTTCTTGGGTGCTTTGACCAACTGCATCGCCGCGTTGTCCACGTACATGTGATCCAGCGCGACATCGGGGTATTGCAGGCCCACTTCGGTGACGATGTCTTTCCAGAACTGAAAGGTTTCCAGCACATTGGCCTTGTCAACGCTGGTCACGCGTTTGCTGCGCTTGCGCGCGGCTTGGAAGGCCACGTGCGCGATGCGTTCGACCTCGGGGCGGCTGTAGCGCATCGTGTCGAAGGCTTCCTCGGCACCGGGGAAGTGCCCGTCGGTTGCAATGCGGCGACCGCGTGGCTGGCCAAAGTAGATATCGCCCGTCAGCTCGCGGATGATCAAAATGTCCAGCCCCGCAATCAGCTCAGGCTTCAGGCTGGAGGCATCGACCAGTTGCTCATAGCAAATCGCCGGGCGAAAGTTGGCGAACAGACCCAGGTTTTTGCGAAGGCCCAAAATTGCCTGCTCGGGGCGCAGCGGGCGATCCAGCTTGTCGTACTTCCAGTCGCCCACGGCACCAAACAGAATCGCATCCGCCGCTTGAGCCAGTTTGAGCGTACCCTCGGGTAGCGGGTGGCCATGCGCTTCATATGCTGCGCCGCCGACCAGGGCCGTTTCCATCTCGAATTTGAGATCAAGCACGTTCAAAACTTTGACAGCTTCGGCGACGATTTCGGTGCCGATGCCGTCACCAGGGAGGATTGCGATTTTCATGAAGGGGCTTGATGGATCAGAATTTGTTGCTGTCAGGGGTGCCTTGTGAACCCGGCACGACCGG
>JANOTO010000438.1:0-1838 GCA_031416395.1 Rhodoferax sp.
CCAAGCCACTAAATTCATCAACGACCTGCTCAAGCTCATGGTCAGCCGAACCGGCAGCGACTTGTTCATCACGGGTGATTTCCCGCCTGCTATCAAGGTCGATGGCAAGGTCACCAAAGTCTCGCCGCAGCCGCTGAACGCAGGGCACACGCTGGCACTGGCGCGCTCGGTGATGAATGACAAGCAGGTGGCCGAGTTTGAGCGCACCAAGGAGTGCAACTTTGCAATCTCGCCACCCGGCGTGGGGCGGTTTCGCGTCAACGCTTTCATCCAGCAGGGCAAAGTGGGCATGGTGATGCGAACCATCCCCGCTGTGCTGCCCACCATCGACGGCCTGGGTGTGCCGCAGATTCTCAAAGAAGTGGTGATGTCCAAGCGTGGGCTGTGCATTTTGGTGGGCGCTACCGGCTCGGGCAAATCGACCACGCTGGCAGCCATGGTGGACTACCGCAACGAAAACTCGTATGGTCACATCATCACCATTGAAGACCCAGTGGAATTCGTTCACGCTCACAAAAACTGCGTCGTCACCCAGCGTGAAGTCGGCCTGGACACCGACAGTTGGGAGATCGCGCTGAAGAACACGCTGCGCCAGGCGCCCGACGTGATTTTGATGGGCGAAATCCGCGACCGCGAAACCATGGAGCACGCCGTGGCCTTCGCCGAAACCGGCCACCTGTGCCTGGCCACGCTGCATGCCAACAGTGCCAACCAGGCGCTGGACCGCATCATCAACTTCTTTCCCGAAGAGCGGCGCGCCCAGTTGCTGATGGATTTGTCGCTCAACCTCAAGTCGTTGATCTCACAACGCCTGGTGCCCAAGCAGGATGGCAAAGGCCGCTCAGCTGCGGTCGAGATACTGCTAAATACACCGCTGATTTCGGATTTGATCTTCAAAGGCGAAGTCTCCGAGATCAAGGAGATCATGAAGAAGAGCCGTAACTTGGGCATGCAGACGTTTGACCAGGCGCTGTTTGATGCCTATGAGAGCAACATCATCAGCTACGAAGATGCGCTGCGCAATGCCGACTCCTTGAACGATCTGCGCCTGCAGATCAAACTTAACAGCCAGCGCGGCAAGTCGCAAGACTTGAGCGCGGGCACCGAGAATTTCGCTATTGTTTAGTATCCCCATGCCCAACATCAATCCCAAAACCTACGAATCCACACCTTCCCGCAACGTCGCCTTTCTGGGCCTGGGCGTGATGGGCTACCCGATGGCAGGTCACCTCGCACTCGCAGGGCACAGCGTGACGGTTTACAACCGCACGGCTGCGAAATCTGCCGTGTGGTGCGCAGAGTTCGCAAGCTCAAAGTCGCCCAAATCCGCCGCAACACCGAGAGAAGCCGCGAAAGACGCCGACATCGTGTTCTGCTGTGTCGGCAACGACGACGACTTGCGCGGTGTGGTGATGGGTGCCGACGGCGCACTCAAAGACATGAAGCAAGGCGCGGTGTTTGTCGATCACACCACCGCGTCGGCCAGCATCGCGCGCGAGCTGTCTGCCGCTGCAACCGCGATGGGTTTGCATTTTGTCGATGCGCCGGTGTCGGGCGGGCAAGCGGGTGCGCAGAATGGCTTGCTGACCGTGATGTGCGGTGGCGATGCGGTGGCGTTTGCAGCCGTTCAACCCGCGGGCATGGCGTTCTCACGCGCGTTCACTTTGCTCGGCAGCAGTGGCGCAGGCCAACTGGCCAAAATGGTGAATCAGATTTCCATTGCCGGGTTGGTGCAAGGCTTAAGCGAAGCGATTGCGTTTGGTCAAAGGGCTGGTCTGGACATGAACCAGGTGCTGGACGTGATTGGCAAAGGTGCCGCGCAAAGCTGGCAGATGGAC
>JANOTO010000439.1:0-3123 GCA_031416395.1 Rhodoferax sp.
ATGCCTCGCCCGGATTGCTGGCGCGCGATGGCCGGAATCTGGTAGCACAGCGACTTGCCGCCGCCCGTGGGCATGAGCACCAGCGCATCGCCGCCGCCCACCATGTGCTCGATGATGGCCTGCTGCGGCCCGCGAAACTGGGCGTAGCCAAAGACCTCGCGCAGGATGGCGTGCGCGGGTGTGAGCGTGGCATGCGCGGGTGGCTCGGCCAACAAAGTCACATTTGCTCCCACGGCAAGCCGTCATGGCGCCAGCCGTTCAGGGTCGAACGGTGAAAGCCGTCATTCAAATCACCCTCAAAGCCGTGCAGCACGTTGACCACATCGGTAAAACCCGCCGCCTCCAGCGCCAGCCCCGCGTCCACCGTGCGCTTGCCACTGCGGCAAATCAGCACCACGGTGCGTGACTTGTAACCCGCCTCGCGTTCGACTTGGCGCACGAACTCGGGGGCATTGGGTGTCAAGTCCGGGTATTCATACCAGGCAATGGTGTGTACGCCTGGCGGCCGGCCCACATACAGCGACTCAATTTCCATACGCACATCGACAAACAGCGCTTCGGGGTTGTCCTGCAACAAGGCCCAAGTGGCCTTGGGAAGAAGGTTTTTCATCACGGTATTGTCCAATATCTCCTGCGGAGGGTCGCCAAAACGCGCAAACTCGCAGAAGTTGTGAATTTATGATACAAAATGCAACAGCCCACGGCAACGCGCCGATTCACCTCACCATGAAGCTTCCGCGATTTTTGCGATTCACCGCTTTTTGCGTCGCTCTTGCCTTAAGCGCGCTGCCTGTGCACGCCAAGCGCATCGCGCTGGTGATGGGCAATGACAATTACCAGCAGGTCTCCAAATTGCAAAAGGCTGGCAATGATGCCGTCGCCATGGCCACCGAGCTGCGCGCGGCGGGCTTTGAGGTAGTGCTGCACAAAGACCTCAACTACCGCGGCATGGTCAAGGCAATGGAGTCGCTTTACGCCAGCATCACGGGCGGTGACGAGGTCGTCGTGTTCTTTGCAGGCCACGGCGTGCAAATGAAAAACGGCAGCTTTTTGCTGCCCACCGACATTGAGGCCAACAGCGAGTCCGAAGTTGAGAAAACCTCGTATGCCTTGAACGACATCATGGAACACCTGGGCCAAGCCAAGGCCGCCTTCAGCCTGGTGCTGCTGGATGCCTGCCGCGACAACCCTTTGAAAAACAAAGGCCGCAACGTGGGCGGCGCATCGCGCGGCCTGAACCCGCCTGACCCGCCCAAGGGCCAGATGGTGGTTTATTCCGCCAGTCGAGGCCAGCAAGCGCTGGATCGCTTGAGCGATGCAGACAACCACCCCAACAGCGTTTTCACCCGTGAGTTCATCTCGCGCATGCGCCAGCCGGGCTTGAAGCTAGAAGAGCTGGTGCGCGAGATCCAAGATTCGGTCGAGCGCCTGGCGCGCACGGTGAGCCATGAGCAGCGCCCGGCCATGTACAACGAGGCGCGCGGCAACTTCTACTTTTTTGGCCCCAACGCAGCCGGCACCACAGCAGCGGCATCAGGAGCGGCCATCAATGAAGCCTTGCGCGAAGATCGCTTTTGGGAAGACACCAAGTCCGCTGGCAACCGCGATGGCTTTGAAGCGTACCTCGATCAATACCCGAAAGGCCGCTACGCCAACCTCGCTCGGGCCAACATCAATCGACTGATCGCTGCGGGCGGCGCAGGTGCGGGAAGTAGCACCCCCGCCACAACTTCGGTGAATGCCAATGCGCCACCGCCGCGCGTCGCCGTGGGCGCAGAGACTCAGGCTGGCGACGTGGTTGTGGCGGCGCTGTCGCCTCAGCAACGATCCGTCAAGAAGCTCAACATGCCCAACGGCGATAGTTACGAAGGCGAGGCGATTGGCGTGATCCGCACCGGCAAGGGGCTTTACACCTTTGCGAATGGCGACAAATACGAGGGTGAGCTGCTGGACAACTTCTTTCATGGCAAAGGCACGCAGACGTATGTCAATGGCGATGTCTACTCGGGCGATTTTCAGCGCAGCGCCAAAACAGGCCAAGGCGTTTACCGTTACATCAACGGCGACAAGTACGAAGGCGGTTTTCTCAACAACATCCTGCACGGCAAGGGCTTGCAAACCTACAAAAGCGGCGACACCTATGAAGGCGAGTACGAGAACGGCAACAAGCAGGGCCGTGGCATCTACCGCTTTGCCAATGGCGACCGATTCGAGGGCACCTTTGTCGATAACCTCTTCAACGGCAAAGGCCTGATGGTATTTGCCAATGGGGATCGCTACGAGGGCGACTTTTTCAACAATGCCAAAAACGGCAAAGGCATTCACTTCTTCGCCAGCAAAGACCGCTATGAAGGCACGTTCCAGGCCGGCGTGCAGGCCGGCGCGGGCACACACTTCTACGCTAACGGTGACAAGTTTGTGGGCCAGTTTGCCAACGGTGTGCGCCATGGCAAAGGGCTTTACAGCTTTGCGGGTGGACAGACCAAGCCGCAGGAATTTGACAATGGCACTGAAAAGGCGAATTGATTTTTCTACAATCGGGCGATGACCCCGAACTCAGACACCCGCCACTCACGCTACACCCGCGCGCAAGCGCTGCCTGGCATCCTGGCCAGCCGCATCGCCATTCTGGACGGTGCCATGGGCACCATGATCCAGCGCTTCAAGCTGACGGAGGCTGACTACCGAGGCGAGCGCTTCAAGGCCCATCACAAGGATGTGAAAAACAACGGCGACTTGCTCAGCCTCACGCGGCCCGATGTGATTCGTGACATCCACGAGGCCTATCTGGCCGCAGGCGCGGATTTGATTGAGACCAACACCTTTGGCGCGACCTCGGTGGCGCAGGAAGACTACGACCTGGCCCCGCTGGCGCGCGAGATGAACATCGCGTCCGCCAAAATCGCCCGCGCCGCGTGCGACAAGTATTCAACGCCCGACAAACCCCGCTTCGTCGCCGGCGCGTTAGGCCCCACACCCAAAACTGCCAGCATCAGCCCCGATGTGAACGACCCCGGCGCGCGTAACGTTACCTTCGAACAGTTGCGCGCCAGCTATTACGAGCAGGTGGCGGGCCTGGTCGAAGGCGGCAGCGATGTGCTGCTGATCGAAACCATTTTCGAC
>JANOTO010000440.1:0-1623 GCA_031416395.1 Rhodoferax sp.
CCGAGGGCTTGCCCCAAATCACCCGCATGTCGCCGCTGGTCCCAGTGCCAACTCCCGTCGGGAGCAAAAAGTGATCGCGCGACTCATCCGCTGGTCTATCGTCAACCGCTTCCTGGTACTGCTGACGACATTGATGATCTCAGCCTGGGGCGTTTACAGCGTCCTCAAAACGCCGCTGGATGCCCTGCCTGACCTGTCCGACGTGCAGGTCATCATCCGCACCACCTACCCTGGCCAAGCCCCGCGCATTGTCGAGAACCAAGTCACCTACCCGCTGACCACCACCATGCTGTCTGTTCCGGGTGCCAAGACCGTGCGGGGTTACTCATTCTTTGGCGACTCGTTTGTCTACGTGATTTTTGAGGATGGGACTGATTTGTACTGGGCGCGCTCCCGCGTGCTGGAGTACCTGAACCAGGTGCAGTCGCGCCTGCCCGCCGCCGCAAAAGCATCGATCGGGCCAGATGCGACGGGCGTGGGCTGGATCTACCAGTATGCGCTGGTAGACCGCAGCGGCAAGATGGATGCAGGGCAGTTACGGGCGTTTCAAGACTGGTTTTTGAAGTACGAGCTCAAAACCGTGCCGAATGTTGCAGAAGTGGCCAGTGTGGGCGGCATGGTGCGCCAATACCAGATCGTGTTGCAGCCCGACAAGCTGGCGGCTTACGGCATACCGCACAGCAAGGTGATCGAAGCCGTCCAAAAAGGCAACCAGGAGGCTGGCGGCTCCGTGCTGGAACTGGGCGAGGCCGAGTACATGGTGCGCGCCAACGGCTACCTGCAATCACTCGACGACTTTCGCAAATTGCCGCTGATCACCACCCAAGCCGGCGTGTCAGTTCGGCTGGGTGACGTGGCACGCATTCAAGTCGGCCCGGAAATGCGGCGCGGCATTGGCGAACTCGATGGGGAAGGCGAGGCCACGGGCGGCGTGATCGTGATGCGCTCGGGCAAAAACGCGCTGGAGACGATTGCTGCTGTCAAGGCCAAGCTCAAAACCTTGCAATCCAGCTTGCCCCAAGGCGTTGAAATCGTTCCGGTGTATGACCGCTCGGGGCTGATCGAACGCGCGGTTGAAAACCTCGGCTACAAGCTATTGGAAGAGTTTGCGGTGGTGGCGGTAGTGTGCTTCATCTTCCTGTTTCATCTTCGCTCGGCCTTCGTCGCCATCATCTCGCTGCCTTTGGGCATCTTGGCCGCCTTCATCGTGATGCACTACCAAGGAGTGAATGCCAACATCATGTCATTGGGCGGAATTGCGATAGCCATTGGCGCCATGGTGGATGCCGCCGTAGTCATGATCGAAAACGCACACAAACATCTGGAACACTGGAGCCATGACCACCCCGATGAAAAGCTGGAGGGCCAAGCCCGCTGGCAAGTGATTGGGGAATCTGCTGCCGAGGTCGGCCCCGCGCTGTTCTTTTCATTGCTGATCATCACCCTGTCGTTCGTGCCCGTGTTCACGCTGGAGGCGCAGGAAGGGCGACTGTTCTCACCGCTGGCCTTCACCAAGACCTACGCCATGGCTGCGGCTGCGGCGTTGTCGGTCACCTTGATCCCGGTGCTGATGGGCTACCTGATTCGAGGCCGCATCCCCGATGAAAAGAGCAACCCGCTCAA
>JANOTO010000441.1:0-2658 GCA_031416395.1 Rhodoferax sp.
GCCGTGACGGACGGTGCGGAGCCTTTGTAAGGAACATGCGTCATCTCGATCCCGGAGCGCATCGCAAACAGCTCACCAGCCAAGTGCGGTGCCGTGCCTGCGCCGGCTGACCCGTAGTTGATCTTTCCCCGGTTCGCCTTGGCGTAGGCCACGAACTCAGCAAAGTTCTTGACCGGCATTTTGTCGTTGACCACCACCACCATGGGTGAGGTGGCGTACCGGCCGATGGGTGCGAAATCACGCAGCAAATCCCAGCCAAGGTTGCGGTAGACGGAGGTGTTGATGGTGTACGAATTGACCAGCAGCAGAATGGTGTAGCCGTCGGGTGCGGCCTTTGCCACCGCGTCGGCACCAATGTTGCCCGCCGCACCGGGTCGGTTGTCAACGACGACCGGCTGGCCCCACAGCTCGGACAGTTTTTGCCCCACCAGCCGCGCGGAAACATCAGAGCCCCCAGGGGCAAATCCCACCACCACGCGCACCGGGCGCTCCGGGAATGCGTGTGCTGCGGCACCCACAACAATGCAGCAAGCCATCAGAAGTTTTCCGAATTGATTGATCATTGAAAGCCCTACGTCAAGGTCGGTGTTTCTGTCGTTTTCCAGGTGGTAGTTAATATATACTCACTGGAATAAATAAATTCTAACATGTAAGGAGCATCGCTGTGGTGAAACTTCCTCTTTCTGGCGTTCGAATTCTGAGCTTGGCAGAACAGTACCCCGGCCCGTACGCCACGATGCTGCTGGCCGACCTGGGAGCGGATGTCATCATGGTTGAGCGGCCAGGCAGCGGCGACCCGTCACGGCGCTTCCCTGGGCTGTTTGCGTCCTTCAACCGCAACAAGCGTTCGGTGGTGCTGGACTTGAAATCTGCCCCCGGTAAAGAAGAGTTTCTGCGGCTGGTCGACTCCGCAGACGTGGTGATCGAAGGCTTTCGACCGGGTGTGATGGCGCGGCTGCAAATCGGTGCAGATGAGCTGCGTGCGCGCAAGCCTGAGTTGATTTACGTGTCGATTTCCTCATTCGGTCAAAACGGCCCGCAGGCAGGTGTGGCAGGGCATGACTTGAGCATTCAGGCCGCCGCTGGGATGATCGACGTACCAGTCGGCCAGGAGGCAGCACTGGCTCTGCCGGTGCTGCCACTGGCGGACATTTCTTCGGCCATGTTTGCGGCCTTGGGCGTGGTTACTGCTCTGTTTGCGCGCGCCGGATCGGGTCAAGGCGCAGCGATTGATGTCTCGATGCTCGATTCGCTGGTGAGCTGGATGACACCTTTTTTGGTGCCTCCGATGAACAATTTGCCAACACGCACCTTGCCGCCACAAGACCCTGGCTACGGCCTGTTTGCCACCGCAGATCGCCGTCAGATCACGCTGAGCATCGCTGGAGAAGATGCCATGTGGTCTGCACTTTGCAAGTTGCTGGGTCTGATGCAGTTTGCGGCACTGACCGAACTTGAGCGCAGCGTGCGCACAAAGGAAATCGGCCCGTTGCTTCGTGCCGCCATTGCGCAGTGGCCGTATGAGCAGCTTTACCAAAGGCTCGAAGAGCTTCGCATCGCGTTTGGGCCGGTACGGCTATTGCACCAGGTGTTGACCAATCCTCAAATGGCTGCACGCCGGATGAGTGTGGAAGTTGGCGGCCAGCATGGAGCGCAGAAGTTTGTGCGTCAGCCGCTGGTGCTGGATGGCCAAACTGGCGTGATCAGGTCTCAGGCCCCGTCATTGGGTCAGCACACGGCTGAGGTGCTCGGCGCGCTGGCGGCAGAGGCTACTTCCTGACGATCAAGGCCAGAGGTTTTGCGGCACTTCGAGTGCCTTTGCGTTCAGGCTTGGTCTGGATCATTGCCATTACCAGGCCAGAGATTTGTTCTGCTGTTTCGGCTCTGCTCAGACGGCCGTCAGGGCGATACCAGACATACGACCAACTGACAATGCCGCCAATGGACAGGGATGCCATCTGCACATCGTCAATCACAAACTCACCTGTTCCCACGCCCTCATTGAGCAGCTCGCAGAACTTGCGGTCAAACTCGCGGCGCATGTTGTCTATCGCTTCCCTGTCGTCACGGGAGAGATGTTTCTCTTCACGCGTGTAGATGGCAATGTGGCCCTGGTTTTCCAGCACCGCCAACATGAAATCGCGCGCCAACGCCCGCACCTTTTCTGTGGCCGTTCCTTCAGAGGCGACGATGCGGTTCATCACGTCCAGCGACGCGCGGATGCCGCGAGAGCAGATTTCAGCCAGCAGCGCGTTCTTCGATTTGAAATGCGAGTAGATGAAAGGCTTGGTCACGTTCATCTTTTCGGCCACCGCTTCCAGCGTCGTGTTGCCCAGGCCATGGTCGTGAAACAGCTCGACGGCAGTAGAGATGATGCGCTCACGCTTGAGGCGAGTTACCGCGTCGCGGATGTCTTCCACCGGGTTGGCATCGCTGGTTCTGGCGGTTGCAGGACTTACACCCATCGGTTTACTTTTTGACACTTTGTGAGGAATACCGCTTGCACGGCTTCCACGAATTTCGACGTTTTTCATACCGGAGAGTATAACTTCAGACTATCGGTCTAAACACCAGGTCCATGCCGCCTTCACGCGCCTCGAACGCCCCCTGAACGGGCAGGCCAATCGACATGGCAACATCGCTGCGCCAACGGCCCAA
>JANOTO010000442.1:0-4848 GCA_031416395.1 Rhodoferax sp.
CCAACAGGTATTTTCTCGAGCCAGCAGATCGATACAGAGCTGGCACGGCTGTTTTCGGCGCCGGGCCGTACCAACGATTTCAGGAAGCTCAAAAGCAAGTTAACCCTGGTCGCTACCAACCTGGACAGCGCCACATCCGCCCCGTTTGGCAGGCCGGGTTGGGACCACGTGCCAATCTCGCAAGCCGTGCAGGCCAGCGCCGCGCTGCCGGGCCTGTTCCCGCCGGTGGAGATTGACGACCAGTATTACGTCGACGGCGCGTTGATCAAGACCATGCATGCCTCTGTTGCCATGGATGAAGGTATTGACCTGATGCTGTGTTTAAACCCGCTGGTGCCGTTTGATGCCACCGCGCCGCAGTTCTCGCGCGTGATGCAACGCGGGCTGCCCCAGGAGCGCAGACGCATTCCCCGGATTGTGGATGGCGGGCTGCCCGCAGTGTTGAGCCAGACCTTTCGCTCGATGATCCATTCGCGCATGGAGCTGGGCATGAAGCACTATCAACAGGCCTACCCGGATACCGACATTGTTTTGATCGAGCCCGATCACCGCGACCCCGAGCTTTATCTGGCCAACACCTTCAGCTACGCCAAGCGCCGCCAGTTGGCCGAACACGCCTATCAGCAGACGCGCCAGTTGCTGCGCTCCCGCAAAAGCGGCATGTCGGCCAAACTGGCCCGCCACGGCATTGACCTCGATCTGGATGTGTTGAACGACACCAAACGCCAGCTTGCGCACCCCCTGCCCGCACCCACCCGCGTGGGCCAGGCGCTGGTGAACCTGCAGGAGGTGATGGACGACCTGGGTGACATGCTGGCTCGGGCCAAACAGGCGCCCCACGTACTGGCACCCAACGCCTGACCTGACCTGATTTTTGAGACAAAGATGGCCAAAAAAGCGCCCCGCCGAACTGCCGAGCGCATCTATGAAACGACGCTAGAGCTATTCAACCGCTTTGGCGAGCCCAACGTCTCCACCACGCTGATTTCGGCCGAGCTCAACATCAGCCCGGGCAACCTGTATTACCACTACCCGGCCAAAGATGCGCTGATCAACTCGATGTACGACCGCTATGAGCGTGCTCTGAACGAGCTGCTCAACGCCAGTGACGGCGTGCGCGACGTGGAGGATGCCTGGTTCTTCCTGCATTCGCTGTTCGAGCTGATCTGGCAGTACCGCTTTTTGTACCGCGACCTGAACGACCTGCTGAGCAGAAACCGTCGGCTGGAGTTGCACTTCCAGGCGGTACTGAAAAACAAAACCCGCGCGATCAAGGCGCTGCTCGACGGCATGAGCCGATCGGGTGCCATCGCCATCGAGCCAGCCAGCGTGGAGCCGATCGCGACCAGCATGGTGGTACTGATCACCTTCTGGCTGAGTTTTGAGTACGCGCGTGATCCCAGGCGCGCGCTGGAGGCCGAGGGCGTACAAGCCTCGCTGCTGCGTGGCGCGCATCACGTCCTGAATTTGCTTGTGCCCTACCTGGAGCCCGGCCAACGCACGCATCTGCTGACGTTGATCGGCGCTTACGGCAACCCACCCTAACGTCCAGACAGGAGAAAACCATGCCGAAGTGGACAGCCTTCCCCCAAACCAACGAGTATGAGTTTGACGCTGCCCGTGTCAAGAAAGACTGGAGCCGCCTGCACCAGGGCGATGCAGAGAGTCTGCCCAAGGAGGCGGCTGTGCTGGAAGCCTGGGCGCTGTACCACAGCGGTCAATTCCAGAGCGCCTGCGTGGCTGGGTTGAAGATCGGTGGCGCGGGCCTGGCGGTGGCCAACAAAGCCACCTGCATCTACGCCACCTACCTGGAGAAAAAGGAAAAGACCCGGCTGGATTTGTTCCTTGAAGTGGCCAAACGGGCCGATGCACAGCTTTCAGAAAACCCGCAATGCGCCAGCGCCCACTACTGGCAGGCGTACGCGATGGGGCGCTACAGCCAAGGCATCAGCGTTGCGAAGGCGCTGGCGCAGGGCCTGGGCGGCAAGATCAAGTCGGCGCTGGAGACCACCATCAAGCTACAGCCCAAGCATGCGGATGCACATGTCGCGCTGGGCGCTTTTCACGCCGAGGTGATTGACAAAGTCGGCTCGCTGATTGGTGGCATGACCTATGGCGCCAAGAAAGACACCGGCTTGAAGCTGTTTCAGGATGCACTCAAGTTAAGCCCCGGCTCCCCCATCGCCTTGGTTGAATACGCGAATGCCCTGGTCATGCTGGAGGGCGACAAAAAACTCACCGACGCCACCCGCCTCTATGAGCAGGCGGCAGAGTCAAAGCCGATCGATGTCATGGAGCGGCTGGTGGTGGACATGGCACGCGTTGAGTTGCAAGATTAATTGCTACATAATAAATAGCTTATCGTGCTTTAATCACGAGAGCTAGAGCACAGTTTAATTCTAAACTCAGCCCAACAGAGCGATTTGAGCGTTGAATAAACCCAATATGGGTATGTTGAACGGTTTTTATGCCTCAGTCTCCCCACGGGAGCATCAAAGTGACCAACGCCAGCTTGGCAAACTCCGGCTCAAACTGGTCGATGATGGCCTGCGGATCTGGGCACAGCGTGGCATCGGTCATCACGCCAAACTGCACACCACCGCCGTAGCTCAAGATCGAGACTCCCAAACCCACCGTGCCACTTTGGGGCACCCAGAACAGACTTTGCTCCAGGGTTGATCCGCAAAACTTCAGCTTCTCGCGCGGGCCAGGCACATTGGTCATCACCGCTGTGGTCTTTTTGGAGAACAGGCTGAGCATCGCGTCTTGCGCGGGCTTGATCAGCAAGCCCGCCACCGCCAGCATGCCAAAGGCCAACAGCGGCTGCATGCTGCCTTTGAGCGCGCTCATGCGCCGGCGCACTTCGTAGACGCGCTCAATCGGGTTGTCGATGCCAATCGGCAGCACGATGGGGGCCAGGCCAAACTGGTTGCCCAGCTTGTAGGCATGTTCGATGGGCCGCAGGTTGACCGGCACCATCGCTCGAATCTCCTTGCCCTTGACCGAGTCGCCATGCGCCATAAGGTACTGCGCGATAGCACCGGCCACGCAGCTCATCAGCACGTCGTTGATAGAGCAGTTCAGCGCTTTGCTCACAGCTTTGACCTCTTCGAGTGGGATCGGCTGGCACCACGCGACGCGCTTGGTGGTGCCGGGTACGCCCTTGAGGCGGGTCGGCGAATCATCCGGCATCAGCACCAGATTGGCGGTGTCACGCGCGACCTGGTAGGCCATTTTGGCCACGTCCAGCGTGCTGTCCAGGCCTTGCTCCATGCCTTTTTGCGGGTCACTGAACATATTCATCGACTTGGCCGCACCGACGCTTGCCATGCCCATCGCCTTGGACATCAGCTTGGAGAATGGTTTGAACAGGCGCTGCTCCACCATGTCTTGCAGGCCCTCCAACCCCTCCCGTTGCTGCGCGCGCGGCTTGCGCTCGGGCGGAGCGCTGCCACCATCGACCAGCGACTGCGTCACCGATATCAGCGCAATGCCGTCGGCAATGCAGTGGTGGATGCGCACAATCAACGCGGCACCGCCCTGGTAATCCTCTACCAGGTGGAATTGCCATAGCGGGCGCTTTTTGTCCAGTGGCGTCACGGCGAGCGTCGCCACGCGGTCTTGCAGCGCTTGCTGTTGATGTTCCTTCGTATGCCTTTTGGAGTTCGTCCCCAGCTTCTCGACCACCACCTGCTGCGCGATGTCAAACTTCGCGTCCTTGACCCAGGTCGCGCCAGCGGAGTCTTGCACCACGCGCTGCGTGAAGCGCGGGTATTTGAGCAAACGCTCCTCGATACGCTGGCACAGTGCCGCGTGGGTGATGGACGGGGTCATGATCCATACACCCACAATCATCATCAGGTTCGACTCGGAATCCATGCGCAGCCAGGCGGTGTCCACCTTGGTCATCCGCTCGCCGCTCAAACCCAGCGTGCCGCTGACGGCCTTCCCTACATCTTTGCGTACCGCCTTGGCGGCTTTGCGCGCGGCTGTACCTGCTGCTTTGCCAGCCTCCCGAGCGAGGGGGCCGACCTTTTTTGCAACTTTTCTTGCGACCTGTTGCGTCACGTTTTGCATTGCCTCTTGGGCCTTCACTTTCGTGACCATAAATTCTCCAGATTACTTTTAACGACTTTGTGCCCGCCTCGTATTCTGCAAGCAAGCCACCTCTGTAAGATACAGGGCAAATACCCAGTGGGTAGCAACTATTGGGTACGGATCATTTTCAATAATTTTCTTCAACCACTGAAAGATTCACCATGGCCGACCTCAAAGCACAATTCGAAGCCGCAGCCGCGAATTCAAAAAACCTGACCAACCGCCCCGACAACGCCACCATGCTCAAACTCTACGGCTTGTACAAGCAAGGCAGTGTGGGCGACAACGCCGACAAGAAGCCCGGCTTTGGCGACATGGTGGGCCGTGCCAAGTGGGACGCGTGGAACGCCATCAAAGGCACAGACGGCAACGCAGCCATGCAGCAGTACATCGACCTGATCGGAACGCTGAGCTGACTTGATCCTCTACAGCGCAGGCCCAAAGCGGTCATCACTTCTTGATGGCCGCTTTCTTGGCGGCGGCGGGTTTGGCATCGCCAGATTTACCCGACTCCGTGGCCAGCAGCGCATCGAGATTTTTCACGATCTCGCCTTCGATTTTTCCCTTGAACGCGCCAAGCAAAAAGCCCAAAGTCGCCTTCAGCTCAAACTTGTCGGATGTCACCAACAGCGTGCCCTTCACGCCTGAGCGCGTGAAGGCGACCTCGTCCCGCGTTGCGCCCTCCTGGTAGGTGCAGTCCATCGAGAAATCTTTTTCGGCGCGCTCAGCCCATTGAAACGCGATGTTGCG
>JANOTO010000443.1:0-1956 GCA_031416395.1 Rhodoferax sp.
ATATCTGGGGCTGCGGCCAGGGCATTGGCGTGATCGACAAAGTTCTGCCCACTGCCGACTACGTGGCACGCCTCAAGTGTGAGTACCAAGCGGCCAAAGCGAGACTCGCCGGGCGCGCGTATGAGAACGCGTTTGCCTGAATGGTTGAAAGATCCCCGGTGTGAACGACGTTGCGCTGTGGCTGGTAATGGCGATGTTGGTGGCACTGGCCGTGGTCAACGTGCTGGTGTTGATCTGGCTGTCTCTTCGCAAGCCCGATAACACCGCCTCTGACCAGGCCCGTGCGGCATTGCAGGGTTTCCTGCAGTCCAGCAACGACAAAGTAGAGCGCGAACTGCGCCGGGAAATCACCGAGTCCTCTCGCGGTGGCCGCCAGGAACTGGTGCAGTCTTTCGCCACATTTCAGCAGACCGTCGTCGCGCAGAGCGCCGAGGCAACGCGCACGCAAAACACGCAAATCGACGCCTTCGGCCAACAGCTTGGTTTGCTTCAGAAAACCCTGTCTGACACGCTGACCCACCAGTTGTCTTCACTGAGCGAATCCAACGCCCGACGCATCAGCGAAGTGCGTGAGACGCTGGAGAAGCAACTCGCGCAGCTTCAAACCACCAACGCCGCCAAGCTCGACGAAATGCGTGCCACGGTCGATGAGAAGCTGCAAACCACCTTGCAAGCGCGCCTGGGCGAGAGCTTCAAGCAGGTTGCAGACAGGCTGGAGCAAGTCCACAAAGGCCTGGGCGAGATGCAGACGCTGGCGGCGGGTGTGGGCGACCTGAAGCACCTGCTGACCAATGTCAAAACGCGCGGTATTTTTGGCGAGGCACAACTGGCCGCCTTGCTCGAACAAGTCTTCGTGCCCGACCAATATGCGATGCAAATTGCCACCCGGCCAGGCAGCAAGAACGTGGTGGACTTTGCCATCAAGCTGCCGGGGCGATCCGACAGTGGAGAGCCGCTGTGGTTGCCGATTGACGCGAAGTTTCCCAACGAAGATTACGAGCGCCTGCTTGATGCACAGGGCCGTGCCGACGCTACAGGTGCTGAAGCGGCGGGCAAGGCGCTGGAGCAACGTATCCGGCTGGAGGCCAAGTCGATGGTCGAAAAATACGTGGAGCCGCCGTACACCACCGACTTTGCGATCTTGTTTTTGCCGTCTGAAGGGCTTTATGCCGAGGTACTGCGCCGCTACGGTTTGATGGAGGCATTGCAGCGCGACTACCGCATCACGCTGGCGGGGCCGACCACGCTGTTGGCCATGCTCAGCTCATTGCAGATGGGGTTCAGAACGCTGGCGTTGGAGAAGCGCTCCAGCGAAGTTTGGCAAGTACTGGGTGCGGTGAAAAACGAGTTTGGCAAGTTTGGCGACGTGCTGGCCAAGGTGAAAACGCAGGCGCAGTCGGTGCTCAACACCATCGACAGCGCTGAGACCCGCAGCCGCGCGATGGATCGTGCGCTGCGCAAAGTCGAGGCCTTGCCAGACGTGCAATCGCAGGCGCTGCTGCCCACCGCCAGAGATACCGACAAAGAACCCGACGAAGGCTAGGGCGCGTGTCCTCAGCCGCAGTCCCTCGCAACTCCCGCCGCGCCCTCGCACGCCTGATCGCCGGGCATATCTGCCTGCACGCCAGCATGTCGGGCATGCGCATGGCCGCACCGCTGCTGGCTTTGCGCGACGGCTACAGTCCGGCGGCCGTAGGCGTTTTGCTGGCACTGTTTGCCATCACCCAGGTGTTTCTGTCGCTGCCCGCCGGGCGCTTTGTGGACAGGCTCGGCTTGAAGCGGCCAATGGGCCTGGCCATCATCGCCGCAGCCCTCGGGTCTGCGCTGGCGGTGATCTTTCCGGTATTTGCCGTGTTGTGCCTCAGTGCTGTGATGACCGGTGGGGCCACGGGTGTCGCGTCGATTGCCATGCAACGCCACGTCGGCCGTGCGGCAGCGGATGCGACCGAGCTCAAA
>JANOTO010000444.1:0-2059 GCA_031416395.1 Rhodoferax sp.
ACCGCGCGCGCCATGGCGGCTTGCACCTTGCCGACTTCGCGCGACTCGCCTTCCATCTCATCGCTGAGGATGTAGGCTGGAATACCTGCCGCGCGCGCCGCCTCTGCTGCCGCTTGCAACGACTGCTGTGGGGTGGCGATCAGGTGCACCGCGTGCGGTACGCCTTGATGGTTGAACGCCGCGTGGCCGGGCTTGGGGGTCTCCAACGCACCATCGCGCAACGCTTGGGTTAAACCATCAGAGATATCAATCTCATAGCGCTTCAAGATTGCCAGCGCATCGGCACAGGTTGTTTCGTCGGTCACGGTGGGGCCGCTGGCAATGATGCTCGGATCGTCGCCGGGCACATCGCTGATGGCCAATGTCACCACCCGCGCAGGTGCGCAGGCCAGCGCCAGACGACCGCCCTTGATGCGTGAGAGATGCTTGCGCACGCAGTTCATCTCGCCAATGTGCGCACCCGAATTGAGCAGCGCCTTGTTGATGCGCTGTTTTTCTTCCAGGTTCAAGCCGTCGGCGGGTAAGGTCAACAACGCCGAGCCACCGCCTGAAATGAGACATAAAACAAGATCGTGTTCAGTGAGCCCGTGTGTCAAAGCCAAAATGCGCTCAGCCGCAGCCAGGCCCGCCGCATCAGGCACCGGGTGTGAAGCCTCGACCACCTCAATGCGCTGCGGCAGATCCGAGGGACGCACGGGGGTGTGACCATAGCGCGTGACGACCAGGCCGCTCAAGGGCGCATCGGCCGGCCAAAACGCCTCAACCGCCTGCGCCATCGCGCCGCCCGCCTTGCCTGCACCGAGCACGACGGTGCGACCTTTTTGAGGGTCGGGCGGAGCTGGTAGAAATCGAACCGTGTTGTCCAGCGGCAAAGCACGCTTGACCGCCACGCGGAACAGGTGCTCAAGGAACTCGCGGGGGATGATGGCAGGCTGGGGCTTTGGGTGGTGAGTCATCATGTAAAACATCTTTGATCAGAACTACAACTGAATCTACCTCATCCGAAGGTAAAGGCGGCGCGGGCGATTTCTGCGGTCAGGGTGGAATACTAGGAACGCTTACAGTTCCCGTTCTTTACTTGCATTGGCAGGTTCTTGCCATCGAGTTCAAACATGGCCGAAGCCAGTCCGGGGGGAACTGCGAAAATCGGTGAGCTTGAGAGTTTTGATCCTCACGTCGCGCTGCCGTTGGATGCTTTCGCACTGGCGCGGACTTTGGGCTTGCCGAGCTGGGCTGGGCTGGCGCAATGTCTTCCAGCAGATCAGGCGTGCTTGGCGCTGCCAGGTAGTTGGCCTTACTCACCACCTTCTTACCCGTTTTGGCCTCCAACGCTTTGCGGGCTTTGCCGACAATGGTGCCACCCTTTCGCCGATGTGCGGTTCTCAACAAAACCCAGGGCATCGCTGCGCCGGGCGATCTCAGTGGTGCTGGTTTCACCCAGCATGGTGAAGATCAATTCCAGATCGGTCATGTGATCGCACAGGTTGTTGCCCGTTTTCACGACATCAAGGCCTTTGAGCTGGCTGTGCTCTGCGGGTGTCACGCCAAAGGTGGCGCGGGCGATTTCTGCGGTCAGGATGGAATATTCACGGCCTTCCGCCGCACCGCGAGCCTTCCACTCGTCGGTTAGTTCACCGCGCACCGTGATGGCGTGCAAGCGCTTTTCAATCCACGCCTGGGGGTAGCCCTTGGCGTGATACAGCTCTCTGGCGCGGGCGCTGGCCAGTTCGGGGTTTTCAATTTCTTTCACCCGCTCATAGCCCACTTGCGCCAGCCAGCGTTTGAACGGCTCGGCCTTGGGCGACGGGATGGATTGGATGATGCGGAAGAGCCCCTCGGTGTTGGTGCAGTTCACCCGCTGCGCACCGCCTGCCGTCGCAACGCTAAGGGGGGTGGCAATTTGCCCCCACCCTTTGGCCAGCTCCGGGTCACGACGGCGCAGGTCTTTGACGTAGCCTTCTGGCTGCACCGAATCGGTCAGCACACCCACCACGTCAACAATGGCAAACCACCATTCCTCGTTGTGCCAGACACGGCGAATGGTGGCTTCTTGAAAAAC
>JANOTO010000445.1:0-10646 GCA_031416395.1 Rhodoferax sp.
ACTGCTTCAGGCCAACGTCCGGGCAACACTGGCGAGACAGGCGGCCCAGCGGGAAAAGGATCTGTTTGGCGAAGGCTTGATTGCGCAGCGCCGTGTACAAGAAGCGCAGGCCACGTTGCAGGAGAGCGCAGCGTCGCTGGCACACGCTAAAACTGCGCTGCGTTTGAGTGGCATGTCAACTGCGGCAATCGACAGAATTGTCGCGTCGGGCATACCTCAGGATAGTCTGGTGCTGTCCGCACGACAAGCGGGCATGGTGACCGACATCAAGGCCAAAGCGGGCCAGCGTGTCGATTCGACAATGCCTTTGGTGCATCTTGCACAGCTTGGAACGCTCTGGCTGGAAATCCAGGTGCCGGTCGCTGAAAGCAATAGTTGGGCGCCGGGTGTCAAAGTGAAAGTGCCGGGGCGCGAGGTGACTGCAAAAATTCTGGACAGCAACGCCATGGTCGCCTCTGGCAGCCAGACGGTGATGGTACGTGCCCAGGTTGACGGCAAAGCAGGCCAGGTGCGCCCCGGTGAACTGTTGAGCGCTGAATTGCCCGCAATAGCCACCGCTGGTGGTTGGGACCTGCCACTTTCTGCCGTTGCGCACGATGGTAATCAAGCATTTGTCTTTGTTCGCACGCCTGATGGGTTTGAAGCCAGGCCGGTGAAGGTGTCGGCAAGTTCTGCTCAGCGGGTTCGCGTTCAGGGGCCCGTCAAGGCGGGAGAACAGGTGGCTGTGAGCGGCATCGTAGCGCTCAAGGGTGCCTGGCAGAACGAAAAGGAAGGCAAATAATGCTCGCCCGACTGGTTCAGTTTTCACTCGCGCAGCGACTATTTGTGTTGCTGGCCACCTTGATGGTGGCCGGCGCTGGCTGGTACGCCTTGCGCGGATTGCCGATTGACGCTTTTCCAGACGTGTCAAGCACGCAGGTCAAGATCATCATGAAGGCCCCTGGCATGACACCTGAGGAGGTCGAAAGCCGGATTGCTGTGCCCATCGAAGTCGAAATGCTGGGCATCCCGAAAACAAGGATATTGCGCTCGGTCACCAAGTACGGCTTGGTCGATGTGACCATCGACTTCGAGGACGGAACTGACATCTACTGGGCGCGTCAGCAAGTCAGCGAGCGCCTGGGCGGACTGAGTGACAGCCTGCCCAAAGGCATCTCTGGCGGTATGGCACCCGTGACAACTCCGCTGGGTGAGATGTACATGTTCACGGTCGAGGGCGAGGCCTTGACACTGGCAGAACGACGAAGCGTGCTCGATTGGGTGATCCGGCCGGCGCTTCGAACGGTTGTGGGTGTCGCCGATGTCAACTCTCTGGGCGGTGTGGTCAGGGCCTATGAAATCATTCCTGACCTGGTGCGCATGGCGGCCAGCGGCGTGACGATCACCCAGCTGAAGGAGGCCATCGAGACCAACAACCGAAATGATGGCGCGGGCCGGCTCGGAGAGGGCGACGAAGTGCTGCTGGTTCTCACCGAAGGTAGTGTCACCAGTCTGGCCGATTTGCGTGCCATCGTGGTGGTTATGAAGGAGGGTGCGCCGGTTCGCTTGGGCAGCCTGGCCGAGGTGAAGATCGGAACTGCGACCCGTTATGGCGTTGTGACGCAAAGCGGACGCGGCGAAGCTGTACAAGGCCTGGTGCTGGGGCTGGCGGGCGCCAACGCGAAAATGGTGGTGGAAGGCGTGCGCAAAAAGCTCGACGAACTTCAGCCAACCCTGCCACCTGGCGTTGAGATCAAGACTTTTTATGACCGAGCCTCGCTGGTCTCCAAGGCGGTCGATGCCGTGTCCAAAGCGCTGCTCGAGGCGACACTGCTGGTCGTTGTGCTGCTTGGGCTGTTTCTGGGCAACCTCCGCGCGGCACTGACGGTGGCTCTGGTGCTTCCCCTGGCCGCGTTGATCACCTTCATCCTGATGAGCGCCTTTGGCATGTCGGCCAATCTGATGAGCCTGGGTGGCCTGGCCATCGCGATCGGCATGTTGGTCGATGCGGCTGTTGTTGTGGTGGAAAACATCGTCCAGCGCCTTGCTACTGACCCCACCGCAGACAAGCTGCCTCGGCTGCACACCATTTACCGGGCGGTGCGCGAGGTGGCGGTGCCGGTGACCGCTGGGATATTGATCATCATCACGGTGTTTCTTCCATTGCTTACCCTGCAAGGCTTAGAAGGCAAATTTTTTGTGCCGGTAGCGCTGACCATTGTGTTTGCCTTGGCGGGTTCTTTGGTGCTCTCATTCACCATCATCCCGGTTCTGGCCTCATTCCTGCTGCGCAAAGTCAGTCATCAAGAGCCTTGGCTGCCCAGGAAGCTGCTGGCGCTGTATGAGCCTGCGCTTGCCTGGGGCCTGCGGCGTCAGGCCGTCATTGCCGCAGCGGCAGTGGTCATGCTGGCGGCGGCTGGCATTCTCTACACGCAGGTCGGTAAAACTTTCATGCCAACCATGGACGAAGGTGACCTGATCGTGGGTATCGAAAAGCTCCCGTCCATCAGCCTTGAGCAAAGCGCCGCGCTCGACCTCAAAATCCATCGCGCCCTGATGCAGGCCATCCCGGAAGTTTATGGCGTTGTAGCCCGCGCGGGCTCCGACGAAATTGGCCTTGACCCGATGGGGCTCAACCAAACTGACAGCTACCTGTTGCTCAAGCCGCAGGGCGAATGGCGCATGAAGACCAAAGACGCGTTGATGGACGAAGTGCGCAAGGTGCTTGATCCGATGCCCGGCATCAAGTACAGCTTTACGCAACCCATCGAAACGCGGGTCTCGGAAATGATCATTGGCGTGCGTGGCGACGTGGCTATCAAAATTTTTGGTTCCGACCTTGCCAAGCTGAACGAGTATGCCGGCCAGGTGGAGACACTTCTCAAGACGGTTTCCGGCAATCGGGACGTTTACACGGTAGAAAACGACGGCGTGCAGTACCTGAAGGTGGCGGTGGATCGCTTGCAGGCCGGGCGGCTGGGCTTGAGTGTGGAGGAAATCCAGGACGCGCTGCGCATGCAGGTTGAGGGCTATCGGGCAGGAGTCGTCATTGAGGGGAACCGCCGCTCGCCGATCATCTTGCGTGGCGCGGAAGGCGCGCGGCTGTCCCCTGCTGATTTTGCGGCGACGCGCATCACGACCAAAGGGGGTAACACAGTGCCATTAACCAGCGTTGCTACGCTGGAGCGCGCAGCGGGGCCAGTCAAGATCGACCGTGAGATGGGAAGCCGCTACAGCGTGGTCATTGCCAACGTGGTGGGCCGCGACCTGGTGGGTTTTGTCAATGAAGCGAAGGCGCTGGTGGCCGCCAAGGTGCCAATGGATACGGGTTACCGCATTACTTGGGGCGGCCAGTTTGAAAATCAGCAGCGCGCGGCGGCACGACTTGCAGTGGTAGTACCCGTGGCGCTGGGCCTGATCTTCGTCCTGCTTTTTTCGACCTTCCGGTCGGTGCGCCAGGCGCTCCTGATACTGAGCATCATTCCGTTCGCTCTGGTGGGCGGGATCGTCGCATTGTGGGTGACCGGCGAATACCTGTCGGTTCCTGCTTCGGTGGGTTTCATCGCCTTGCTCGGGATCACGGTTCTCAATGGGGTTGTGCTGGTGAGTTATTTCAATCAACTGTATGCGGAGGGTTTGCCAATGTTCCAGGTTGTTCTGCAGGGCGCAAAACGCCGATTGCGCCCGGTTTTGATGACTGCCTCCATTACTGCATTTGGGTTGATCCCGCTGTTGTTTGCGACGGGGCCAGGGTCTGAGATACAACGGCCATTGGCCATCGTGGTGATTGGTGGATTAATCACGGCAACGATTCTGACCTTGATGCTGCTTCCCATCCTGTATTTGCGTTTTGCCTTCCCAAAACGAAAGGTTTCCAATGTCTGATATTTGCCTTACTGTGTTGTGTCCGCCAGCGGTTGAGGAAAAGCTGCTCGATTTGCTGCTTCTCTCACCCAACGCGGAAGTATTCACAAGCTCGCCAACTGCGGCGCATGGACTTTCCCCTGACAGCCTGAACCAGACCGAACAGGTGCTCGGGCGCGCATTTGCGACCCAGGTGCAAGTCGTCATTCCAGTCGCCGACAAGCCCGCCCTTCTGGGCAGCATTCAGGCGCAGTTTGCGGGTGCTGGCTTGCGCTATTGGATAACACCAGTCATTGAAGCAGGAGAAATAGTATGAAGTGGCTGCTGTTCACGGCGTTGATGGCGATGATTGGCTCCGTTCATGCATTGCAGCCACCAAACGTCCCCGGCCTTTTGCCCAAAGAGATCGCGCGACCGCTGTTGGAACAGGATCCCCGCGTCGGTGCTGCGCGCGCTGGTTTGGAAGTCGCAAAACAAGAGTCTGGCATTTTGGACAAGTCGCCCTACGAATGGGTTGGCAAGGCCCAGGGGCAACGGCGGTCTGTGGACGATGGCAGTCGCCAAATCGAGTGGAATCTTGGTGTGGAGCGGACGCTGCGGCTCGCGGGCAAGGCCTCAGCCGATCGCCTTACGGGCAAGGCCACGCTGGAAGAGTCTCAAGCGCGGTATGGAGTGGCCTTGAATGAGTCCGCCCGGGAGTTGGCCTCGTTTTGGATTGAATGGCTCGCCGCCGAGCGTGCGCGCGAGTTGGCTGCGGACAACCTGCAGGCGGTGCAAGAAAACCTGGCAGTGGTGGAAAAACGTCTGCGCGCTGGGGATGCATCTAGACTTGACTTGAACCTTGCCGGAGCCGATTTGGCAGACCAAAAACGCATTGACAACGATACCAGGACGCAGGCATCGGCGGCTTGGGCGCGGCTGTCTGCCCGCTTCCCTGGCATCACCCGCCAAAACATGGCGCTGCCCTTCGCTGTTTTGATTGCCGAAAGCGATGAACTTTGGCGAAATCGGGTTGTTGACGAAAGCGAGGCCTTGAAAATGGCTCAAGCGCAGGCGAACATGGCGCAAGCCCAGGCTGAGCGTGCCAAGGCCGAGCGGGTTCCTGACCCCACTTTCGGTGTTTACGCCGCATCGGAGGGTGGTGGCCGCGACCAGATTTTGGGTGTCACCTTCAGCATTCCCTTCGCCGGTGGCCTGCGCGATTTACGCAGTGCCAAGGCGGTGGCGGCGGTTGAGGTAGCCCGCAGCGCGGTTGACCTTAAGCGGCGTGAAATCGAAGCGCAAGTGGCCACGGCTTTGGCCACCGCCCGCGGCACCTACGGGAGCCTACAGATGGCCAATGAGAGTACTTTGGCCATGCAGCAAAACGCCAAACTGGTGCAGCGCGCCTACACGTTGGGCGAGGGTGATCTGCAAACTCTGCTGTTGGCGCGTCGGCAAGCCACTGCGGCGTCAAACAATGCCCTGCAGGCTCAAGTGGCCGCGTTGTCTGTGTACCTCGGGTTGCTCATCGACGCACGTTTAATCTGGAGTCTTGAGCTTTCCCAGCAGCGGTAAATTCCAATGTGGACTCAGAGATTTTGAGATTTTCCAGCGCTACGATCATTGCGAAAGACTGATTTTTGGTGCTGTCTCGCCGAATCCGCCCACGTTGAACTATATTTTTTAGAGCAACCCCATCGATGAACTGAGGACTTGTCCTACACCGTAATCAGAAGCAGCCGATAGCCGGGCGGGGCGTCCGCCGCCAAAGTCAGGGCATGGTTCAGTTGCAAGTTCTGTTCTGAGTGCGTCTTGACACCCGTCCGTTCAACCCCAAGGAGAAACCATGTCGATCATTGCCCACCCAGAAGCGGCACAGGTTATCCATCTCATGCCCACGCCCCCACCCAACACGCTGGGCGCAAGGCCCGCAGCCGCTCAAAAAACCACCTGTTCTGCCTGCCACTTGCGCGAGCTTTGCCTGCCGTGCGGCATGACTGGCGTCGAGGTCGAGCGGCTTGACGAGATGATGTTTGGCAGGCGATGCATCAAGGCTGGAGAGACGCTGTATCGCCAGGGCGATCCATTTCAGTTTGTCTACGCGGTGCGCCGCGGCACCCTGAAGTCATCCCTGACGCTGGCCGACGGACGTGAGCAGGTCAGCGGTTTTCACCTGACGGGGGAACAGCTTGGGCTTGATGGTGTGGCGCTTGGCACCCACGGCACCACCGCTGTGGCACTCGAAGATACCGAGGTCTGCGCGATTACTTACGCGCACCTGGCGAATGTGATCGTGGCCGGCAGCACCACCGAGCACTTGATCAGCCGCCTGATGAGCCGCGAGATCGTGCGCGAGCACAGCCTGATGATGCTGCTTGGCAGCATGAATGCCGAAGAGCGGTTGGCGACTTTTTTGCTGAACCTGGCAGGTCGGCTCAAGGCACGCGGTTACTCGGCCAGCGAGTTTCACCTGCGCATGACGCGGGCGGAAATCGGCAGTCACCTGGGGTTGAAGCTCGAAACCGTTAGCCGCACGTTTTCGGCCTTTCAAAAGCAGGGGCTGCTCGAAGTGGACAAACGCCACATCCGCATCATTGACGTCGATGGACTGAATCACGCACTTGGATTGCGCGTGCATTGAAGACGGTGCCGCCATGAAATACAAGGACTACTACGCCACGCTGGGAGTGCCGCGCGATGCCGATCTTGAGCAAATCAAGAAAGCCTACCGCAAGTTGGCCCGTCAGCATCACCCTGACATGTCCAAAGCCCCCGCAGCAGAGGCGCAGTTCAAGGAGGCGGCAGAGGCCTACGCCACGCTCAAAGACCCGGAAAAACGCGCGGTCTACGACGAGATGGGGCGCCACCCGATTGGCGAAGAATTTGCGCCACCGCCCCAATGGCAACACGAGCGTTCAAACCAGGGCAGTGGGATGGACGACCTTGATCTTGCTGATTTTCTGGCGGCGCTCAGTCGAGGGCAAGGCCATGCATCGCGCACCCGCGCAGCGATGCCAGGACGCGACTTTGAGACCAGCGTGCGCATCAGCTTGGAGGATGCGCACCGGGGTAGTACGCTGAATTTGGATCTGAAAGACGGCGACGGCGAGCGCACGCTGCAAATCACGATTCCCGCCGGGGTGACAGACGGCCAAAAACTTCGGCTGCGCGGCAAGGGTGGCAGGGGCAGCAAGGGTGTTGGCGGTGGCGCTGACGGTGCGAACGGCGATATCTACCTGCATATCGAGCTGTCTTCCCATCCGGTTTTCAGGGCAGACCGCCATGATCTCTACTTTGACCTGGCGCTCACCCCGTGGGAAGCCGCGCTGGGAGCCGAGATTGAAGTGGCCACGCTGGATCAACCGGTGCTTCTCACCGTGCCGCCCCTCACGCGCTCTGGCCGCAAGTTGCGTTTGCGGGGGCGCGGACTGAGCAACGGCAAGGATGGCCGGGGCGACTTGTATGCCGTGGTTCATATCGACATGCCCACAACCCTCTCGCCCCAAGAGCGGGAACTCTATCAACAACTGGCACGGGCATCGAGTTTCAGCCCGCGTGCCGTGACAACCAAGGAGCAGACCCCATGAAACAACAAGCCCCTGAATGGACTTGGCTGGACACGCGTGAAACCGTGACCTTTTCGCAACTGTCCGAGGCATGCTGCCTGAGCTCGGCTGACCTCCATGATCTGGTGGAGTACGGCGCACTCACACCCCTGCTGATAGAGCGCGAGGCGCAGGTGTTCAGCGCCTCCTGGGTATCACCGCTTCGCACCGCCAGCAAACTGCGTCGAGACTACGACCTGGAGCTGTTCAGTGTCGCGATGCTGGTGGGTTATTTAAGCCGTATCGAAACACTGGAGCGGGAACTACAGGCTTTGCGTGCGCAGCAGTCGCGTGCGTAGCCCGTGACGGTACCGCACTTGGGTCAACCTATGGAGATCGAGTCATGAGCAATTCGATGACGCCTGCGCCGCCCGCCATTCGTATTTTTGATCGCCTCATGCGCGGCTACGCGGGTTCCGCAGGGCTGCGCTTGTGGAACGACACACTGCACTCGCCCACAGGGGAATCCCCCACTTTCACGATGGTGGTGCGCGACCCCGCCGTGTTGCGCTGGCTGGTATTGGACCGAAACCCGATCCGTTTGGCGGATGCCTATTTCCGGGGCAATCTTGACTTTGAGGGTGACCTGTACAGCGCCATCGCGCTGAAAACACATTTCGAACGCCTCTCCCTGTCGTGGCGCGACAAGCTCGAACTGCTGCGCGATGCGCAGCACCTGCCCGCACGCGTCAGCAGCAAACTCGGTTGGACTGACGGGTTGCGCCAACGTGTGGCAGACCGCTTCAATCGCCAGCACTCTAAATAAAGCGACCGTGCCGCCATTTCGTTTCATTACGACGTATCCAACGAGTTCTATGGGCTCTGGCTGGACGCTGAGTGGGTATATTCCTGCGCCTATTTTAAGACTGCCGACGAATCTCTGGACCAAGCGCAGCGCAACAAGCTCGAACACATCTGCCGCAAGCTTCGCCTTCAACCCGGCGAGCGCCTGCTGGACATTGGCTGCGGCTGGGGCGCGCTGGTGTGCTGGGCGGCGAAACACTATGGCGTGCGCGCGCATGGCATTACCTTGAGCAAAAGACAGCTTGAGTTTGCCCAGCAACGCATCGTGACCGAAGGGCTACAGGATTTGGTCACCGTGGAACTGTGTGACTACCGCGACCTTCAAGGTGAGTCGATGTTTGACAAGGTCTCCAGCATCGGCATGTTCGAGCATGTGGGCTTGGCCAATCTGCCGATCTATCTGGCCACAGTGACGCGGATGCTGCGACCCGGCGGCCTGTTCCTCAACCATGGCATTACCCATGACGAAGAGGGGTGGAACAACACGCAGGCCCGTGAGTTCATCAATCGATACGTGTTCCCCGATGGCGAGCTCGATTGCATCAGCAACATCATGCTGGGCATGGAGCGCGCAGGCTTTGAAATACACGATGTCGAGGGGCTGCGGCCCCACTACGCCCTCACGCTACGCCATTGGGTGCAGCGCCTGGAGGCCAGCCGGGAGGCTGCCCTGCGCGAGGTGGGCGAACCCACCTATCGCGTCTGGCGCCTCTACATGGCTGCCTGTGCGCTGGAGTTCGAGTCGGGTGGTACCGGGATCTACCAAATCCTCGCCTCACGACGCGACCACGGCAAGTGGCCCGTACCACTGACGCGCTGCGACCTGTATGCGCCAAGCCCGTGACTTTCTGATTGGAGATTGATCAACGAGCGGGACGAAAGCTCAGCGCAACAATGAACGCCCCGCGCCCTCGCCCGCAGGCTGGAAAGGTCCAAGCGGATTGGTCTGCTTTTCAACCCTGTCAACTCTCGCCTGCCCCGAATAGTTGCGAAACAGCACCAGGTCGTCGCTGACCACGATCAAAGCCTCGAAACGCCAACCCGTTATGTTGGTCGTGCGGCTCACGTTGAAAAAATCGAGCCAGAAGTTGCCTTCACGTTTGCGATCTTCGCGCTCAAAACGGAAAAGATAGCCTCGGCACGCCGTCTGGATATCAATGCACTGGCGCATACCTGGATCCAGTGTGCTGATGGGTACGCTGGGGTGGGGCGTGAGCCGCACCACGATCTCAGGATACGGAACCAGGGTGACGTTCAGACCATTGCGCACGTCGAACCCCATGGTGTTGAGCGCCTCGGTCCTCGTCTTCAATGGAACGATACGCTCAACAGCGATACGTGCCTCTTCAAAGTTATCAAAGCCCACACCCAGTGAGCTACTGCCTCGTGGCAGCAACGAGGAGCACCCCGACAAGAGCACGCCAACCAAAGGAAACAGCAGCAATCGAATACGCATCATGTCATTTTCTCCGGATCCAGAACCGAGCACCTTGATCTTAATCAACCACAGATGTCTGGCACTTGACGCAAGTCAAAGACTCAACTCCACCCTCGGCCACACTTTACAGAGTTCAATTTCTTTATCTGGAGGTTTATCATGTACAAGCGAATACTCGTTCCCGTAGACGGCAGCACGACATCAAACAGGGCTTTGACTGCGGCGTTGCAATTGGCCCGCGAGACCGGTGCCCAGGTGCGGCTTGTGTACGTCGTTGAGGAGCTGGCCTATCTTAGCGGCTACGACCAGTTTGCGGCGTATCCCGGTGATCTTACGGCCATCGTTCGTGAATCAGGTCAAAAGGTGTTGGACGACAGCATGGCGATTGCTACAGCCGCTGGCGTGCAGGCAGACCATGTCTTGGTGGACACCTTCACGCAGCGACTAGGTGATGTCGTTGCTGACGCAGCCAAAGCGTGGAGCGCCGACTTGGTCGTGGTTGGCACACATGGCCGCCGTGGCATCGGGCGTGTGCTGATGGGTAGCGGCGCGGAGGAGATCGTCCGTCTGGCACCCGTTCCTGTTCTGGTCGTTCGTGCACGCGACGCGGTGAGCCAGCCATGACACCCTAAGGGCTGGCGCAGGTGATCGCCGGGTCAGGTTTGCCGAGCGTTGGCTCGCACCCAGCGCACAATGTCTGCACTGCCCATCGCGCCGCTTTGGCGGGCCACTTCTTTACCGTCAACAAACATCACCATCGTGGGAATACTGCGGATGTTGAACCGCGCGGATGGCCCAGGCACCGCTTCGGTATCGAGTTTCGCAAACCGAACCTGTGGCTCCAACTGCGCTGCTGCTTGTTCATAGGCCGGTGCCATCATGCGGCAAGGGCCGCACCAAGGTGCCCAGAAGTCCACAACCACAGGAATCTGATTGCGGTTGACGTGTTTGTCAAATGAAGCCTCGTCCAGCGC
>JANOTO010000446.1:0-1902 GCA_031416395.1 Rhodoferax sp.
GGGCCCAGGCTCAACTCAGCATCGACTTGAATCGGCTGAGGTGCGAGTTTTTCAGATTCCAGAATACCTAAGTTTGCATCGAAGCGCAGGCCTGTGAGGGTCAGGGTCTGTTGACCATGGGTCACTGTTGTCGCTGGGGTCATCGGGCGGGCCTTACATCAGCGAAAAATCGCGTTCAAATTTCATCAAATGCTGGCCACCATCCACCAGCAGCGTGGTGCCGGTGATGGATTGGTTGTCCAGCGCAAATTTCACGGCCGAGGCCACGTCTTCAGGCGTACTCGAACGGCCCAGGGGGCTCATAGCGTGCAGGGCCTTGAACTTATCGTCGCTCAACATGTGGCTGGTGAGCGTCAAGCCGGGTGCCACGCCCACCACGCGGACGTGCGGCGCCAGGGCCAGCGCCATCATGGTGTTGGCGGCCTCCAGCGCGGCTTTGGAAAGGGTGTAGCTGAAAAAATCCGGGTTTTGATTCCAAAGCTTTTGATCGAGTAAATTGACCACTACGCCATGGGCTTCGCGCGCGCTCACGTGAGTGTGAAGTGCCTGCGCCAGCAAAATTGCAGCACCCGTGTTGGCGTGGAGGTGTTTGTCGAGTGCTGCAAATCCAAAGCTGGCCGCGCTGTCCTGCTCAAAGGTCGATGCGCTGTTGACCACCGCGTCCAGGTGGCCAAAGCGCTCGATCACGCGGGGCAACAAGCTGCGAACTTGCAGCTCATCGCCTAAGTCAGCCTGAAATGCGGCGCTGGCGAGGCCGTGCTTGGCGCAATCGGCAACGGTCTGATCCGCCTCAACGGACGAGTTGCGGTAATGCACCGCCACCCGCCAGCCACCTTCGGCGAGGGCCAGCGCAATGCTGCGACCCAACCGTTTGGCGGCACCGGTCACCAGCACTGTTTTGGAAGGGGCAATTGAGGTCATGAAATTTGAAAATGGTCTAAGCGGGCGACCAAACGTATCGGGGACAATCACCACTTGATGATCGCTGATGCAATTTTAACCAACCCCCTGCAAGTGCAAATCGCGCGGGCCATCGGGCGCGCGGGCGGCTGGCTGGGGTTTGATGAGTTCATGAACCTGGCGCTCTACGCCCCCGGCTTGGGCTATTACGCCAATGCCCGCGAAAAATTCGGTTGGATGCCGCAAAAGAATGACGATGTGGGTGGCGACTTTGTCACCGCACCTGAAATGACGAGCCTGTTCGGCCAAACCTTGGCTGCGCAGATTGCGCAAGCTTTGCAAGCCACACGGACTTCGGAAATTTGGGAGTTTGGCGCGGGCACTGGAGCGCTGGCGCGAGATCTGCTGGACGAGCTTCAAAGTGTTGGCGTGCCCGTTTCGCGCTACACCATCGTTGATGTGTCGGGCAGCTTGCGAGAGCGGCAACAGCAAACACTGGCTGCGCACAGCGCGAAGCTGCGGTGGGTGGATGCCCTACCAGACGCGATGCAAGGTGTGGTGATTGGCAATGAGGTTCTCGATGCCATGCCGGTCAAGCTGCTTGCGCGCCAGAATAGGGTGTGGTTTGAGCGTGGCGTGGCTCTGGCGTTTGAACCTGAGCCAGGCCAGCCACCCGAATTTGCGTGGGCCGATCAAGCAACTTCACTTCGCCCGCCGGTAGAAATTGCGGGTTATCACGACTACCTCACTGAAATTCACCCCCAGGGCGAGGCCTTCATCCGCACGCTGGCGGACCGCCTGAATGCAGGTGCCGTGTTCATGGTCGACTACGGCTTTCCAGAAGCCGAGTACTACCACCCGCAGCGTCACATGGGCACCGTGATGTGCCACCAGGCGCATCGCTCAGATACCAACCCGCTGGCCGATGTGGGGCTCAAAGACATCACCGCTCACGTCAACTTCACCGCCATCGCGCTGGCCGGGCAAGATGCCGGGTTGGAG
>JANOTO010000447.1:0-14706 GCA_031416395.1 Rhodoferax sp.
TGATCATTACCGATGAATGCATCAATTGCGACGTGTGCGAGCCCGAGTGCCCGAACGACGCGATCTACATGGGCATTGAGATCTATGAGATCGACCCGCACAAATGCACCGAGTGCGTCGGTCATTTTGACGAGCCGCAATGCGTGCAGGTGTGCCCCGTCGCGTGTATTCCCATCAACCCCGCGTTTGTGGAAGACCGCGAGACGCTGTGGCAAAAGTACCGGCGACTGCAGGCGCAAGCCATCTGATCTTCGGGTTTTGATGAAAATTAACCTGGAAGTTAATTTTTTCTGAAAACGCTCAGAAACCGATGTGTTTCAAACATTTTCAGACCTTAGCTCTCGGATAATTTAACTAGTTTGCTATATATTAAATAGCAAATAGATTCAATGAACACGCATTACCCCACGGGCTTGATGGCTTTATCTTTCTTCTTTTTTGCGAATTTGACTGGCTTGGCGGGCTTGGGCTTGAGAATTTTCAATGGAGTCCGGCTGACTTTTTGAGCTGTAGCAGGCGAGCCGGCTTTTTGCGACACCAGCGCCTCCTCACTTTCCCGCTTCAGGCGATCTTTCTCCAGCTTGCCCGCCATAACTTGAGCGCGCGCGGTCGCCCCGTCAGCCTCGCGCTTTTGATCATCGGATCGCTTGTCGCCAACCGCTACGGCCTTGCCGTCAACACACGGTGTTTCGCTGTAGGCGTTGCCGCATTTGTAGGTGGTTTGCGCGGCGGCGACGCTGGACACAACGCCAAGCACGACGGAAAAAACAAATTGACACGCGGGTTGAGGCATGGTGATTCCTACTGCGTTGGTTTCTGTGTTGGTTCAACGGTTTCGGGCGAAGGTGCCACAGGCTTGGGCGCGTTCGGCCGGGGTGGTTTGCTGGTGTGAACCTGGCGGGTGGCGGAGTCCATATCGCCCGCCACGAAGTGCGGCAGGGCCTTCAGCGCGCGGTCGATGGACTGGTCGATGGCGATGCGATGATCCAGCGAAGGTTTTTTCAGCACCCAATGAATCACCTCGGACTTCACGCCGGGGTGCCCAATGCCCAGGCGCAGGCGCCAGAAGTCACCCGTGCCGAGTTGGTCAAAAATATCGCGCAGGCCGTTGTGCGTGCCACGACTGCCGCCGAGCTTGAGTTTGACCTCACCGGGCGCAATGTCCAGCTCGTCATACGCGACCAGAATCTCTTGCGGGCTAATCTTGAAGAACCGCGCCAAGGCACCCACCGACTTGCCAGACAGGTTCATGAAGGTTTGCGGCTTGAGCAGCCACACGGTTTGCCCGTCCACCGTCGTGCGCGCCACCATGCCGTGATAGCTTTTGTCCATGGTGGGGACAAGCTTCAGCGACTGCGCCAGCGCGTCAATCCACCAAAAGCCGGCATTGTGGCGGGTGTTTTCGTATTCAGGGCCAGGGTTGCCCAGGCCAACAAACAGTTTGATCATTGATGGAATTTGATCATGAAATCAGACAGCAAAACCGGACAAAAAAAGCAGAACGGCCCACCGAAGTGGGCCGTTGAACTTCAGAAAGCGCCAGTTGCTTACTTCTTAGCGGGTGCTTTTGCTGCTGGAGCTTTTGCCGCTGGAGCGGCTTTGCCGGCAGGCGCACCTTTGGCCGCAGGTGCAGCCGCACCTGCTTTAGCGGCTGGCGCGGCGGCTTTGGCACCTGCGGCTGGCGCGGCAGCGGCACCCGCAGCAGCTTCGGCTGGCGCAGGCTCAGCACCGGCGACCATCACGACAGAGACCAGCACTGGGTTGTTTTTGCCATGGGTCACAGCCGTCACGCCCTTAGGCAGCACTACGTCTGACAGATGCAACGAGGCACCTTTCTTCAGGCCGCTCAAATCCACCGCGATGAATTCAGGCAGGTCGGCGGGCAGGCATTTCACTTCGATTTCAGTAACCACGTGGTTGGCGATGCAGCCTTCAGTCTTCACTGCAGGTGAATTCTCGTCACCGCTGTAATGCAATGGCACCTTCATGTGCAGCTTGGTGTTGGCATCCACGCGTTGGAAGTCGATGTGCAACACGAGTTGCTTGAACGGGTGCATTTGCACATCGCGCAACAGTACTTTGCTCTCGGACTTGCCCACTTCCATGTCCAGCACGGTGGAGTGAAACACTTCCTTTTTCAGGGCGTGCCACAGTGCGTTGTGATCGAGTTCGATCAGTTGCGGCTGGCCTGTGCCACCGTAGACGATACCGGGCGTGCGACCGGAGATGCGGAGACGGCGGCTCGCACCCGTGCCCTGCATTGCGCGCTCAAAAGCGACGAATTTCATAATCAATACTCCAATTTAAGAACCCACCGCGACCAGTGTGATTCCGTTTCAAAAAGGGCCTGTGCGGCAGAATGACCGCGCTGGCCCACGACGCTCCCAAATCAAAAAAATCTTAAAACAGATTGTCCTGATCCGAGAACAAACTCATCACTGATTCGCCCTTGGCAATGCGCTGAATCGTCTCGGCGATCAGCGGCGCTACCGACAGTTGGCGAATCTTCTGGCAGCCTTGCGCCGACTTGCTCAAAGGGATGGTGTCCGTTACCACCACCTCATCCAGTGCATCGCCGTTGGCAATTCGTTCAATCGCCGGGCCGGAGAATATGGCGTGCGTGCAATAGGCATAGACCTTCTTGGCACCGCGCTCCTTCAAGACCTCGGCTGCCGCCACCAGCGTGCCTGCCGTGTCGATCATGTCGTCCATGATGACGCAGTTGCGGCCTTCGATTTCGCCGATGACGTGCATCACCTCGCTCACGTTGGCACGCGGGCGGCGTTTGTCAATGATGGCCAAATCGCAATCGAGCTGCTTGGCCAGCGCACGGGCGCGCACCACACCACCCACATCCGGGGACACGACGATCAGATCCTCGTACTTTTTAAGCCGCACATCACCCAACAACACAGGCGAGGCGTAAATATTGTCCACGGGGATGTCAAAAAAACCTTGAATCTGATCCGCGTGCAAATCCATCGTCAACACACGCGCCACACCCACCGCCTGCAGCATGTTGGCCACAACTTTGGCGGTAATCGGCACCCGGCTGGAGCGCGGCCGGCGGTCTTGCCGGGCGTAGCCAAAATACGGAATCACCGCGCTGATGCGCTCGGCTGAGGCCCGCTTCAGGGCGTCAACCATGATCAGCAGTTCCATCAAGTTTTCATTGGTTGGGGCGCAGGTGCTTTGCACCACAAACACGTCTCTGGCCCGCACGTTCTGGTTGATCTCAACCTTCACTTCGCCATCTGAAAAACGCCCGACTGCCGCCGCCCCCAGGCTGATGTTCAGGTGGCGAGCAATGTCAGCCGCCATTGCGGGATTGGCATTGCCCGTGAAGACCATGAAATCGGGCGGTGCTGAGTGTATTTCTGACTGCATTGGATGAATTGGATGCGTTGAGACTTCAGCTTGGACCTTAGCCTGACTGTGGTTTAACTGAACTTCAGGGAAATTTCGCGCAAAACTTCGGAAAACTCTGGCAGGGGAGAAAGGATTCGAACCTTTGCATGCTGGAATCAAAATCCAGTGCCTTAACCAACTTGGCGACTCCCCTACATCGGTCAACAGCGTTAAAGCTGCCAACCATCAAACTTTATTGGCTGCCCCATCAAGCCACACAATCAATCCACTCAATCAGCCCACCCGTTCAAAGGGTGTTCCTGCAAATTTTTGCAGACTCTTACAGCAAACCCAGCAGGCGGCTCAATCAACCCAATCACTGCTTCATCAAACCCTACAGCAGAATCCACGTGCGCAAACACTGCGCTTCCAGAGCCTGTCATTCGACCGCGCAACCCTTCTGATTCAAGCCAATTGAGGCCATCACTCACACCGGGACACAAATCTTGTGCAACCAATTGCAGGTCGTTGGCACCGAAATCGAAAGGGTTTTCAGCAAAGCCTTGGAGTATAGCAGTTTCGGTGTCTCTTTTGAGCTCCGCGGACCGGAAAATAAGCGCAGTTTCCAGCCCGGCAGGCGGCTTGGCCACTAAAAAACGAGCGGGCGGCACCGGAATGGGCGTGATCTTCTCACCAACGCCTTCTACCCACGCGTTTCGTCCATGCAAAAAAAACGGAACATCGGCACCCAGTTGAAGGCCAATTTCGAGCAACGTAGAGAGCGGTAATTTGAGCTGCCACAAGCGGTTCAGCGCCAGCAGTGTGGCAGCTGCGTCCGATGAACCGCCGCCCATGCCAGCCTCTGCGGGGATCGATTTTTCTATAGAAATATGAGCGCCTTGTGCGCAACCCGTGGCGGCTTTCAAGGCTTCAGCCGCGCGCACAATCAGATCGTTTGGCGGCAATCGAGTGCTCAAGTCCTCCCGGCTAATTTGGCCATCAGCGCGCGATTCAAAATGCAGCCGATCGCACCAGTCGATCAGCATGAAGACCGATTGCAGCAGGTGATAGCCATCCGCGCGACGGCCCGTGATGTGCAAAAACAGGTTCAGCTTGGCTGGCGCACTAACGTCGTAAATTGCTTTCATCGTAGATCGCTTTCATGACCCGTGGTGCCGCTGCATTCAAGGCTCGAGAATTAGGCGCAGCTCCGCCGTTGGCAGCGGCTGCATCCGTCGGGCGACCAATCGCCCGTTGGATAATCGCGACAAGTCAGCCTGCCAGCCCGGCGCCTGCGCCTCAATACCAGCTAACCACAAGAACAGGCTGGCCACCGGAATAGCCGCGCCGGTTGCGTGAAGAACCAGCGCATCCAGCGACTTGAAGCTGCGCAGCTCGCCGTTGGCCCGCAGTTGCGCGATGGAATCTGTCCAGTTCAACACCGCCAGCACGCTGCCCAGGGGTGAGATCAGGGTCAACTGGCCAGCTTGCGCGTTGCCAGTGAGTTCAAACGATGCGGAGAAAAACTGAGCTTGCTGGGGGCCGAGCGCTTGAGGGTCAATCGCGTCGATATTGAGCGACATACGCCCTGAATAGGGGCCAGTCGACGCCGCCGTGCCGACCAGCTGGCTCGGTTCAGCGGTTTTGTTGGGAGTCGCACATCCGCTGAGGCAAAACGCAGATGCGAGCAGCAAACGCCCAGCGACACTCACGGCGAAATTCACGGCTTGACGCGCAGGCGTTTCAGCGTCTCCACCAGGGTTTCGCTTTCGGCATTCAGCGCTACGCCTTCGCGCCACACCGTCAGCGCCTGCTCGCGTTTGCCGCTCACCCAAAGCACTTCACCCAGATGCGCGGCAATCTCGGCATCCGGCTTGCTCTCAAACGCGCCTTGCAAAATACGAAGCGCCTCAGGGAGGTTGCCGCTTTGAAATTCGACCCACCCTAAACTGTCTGTAATGAACGGATCGTTGGGCGCCAGTTCAAGCGCCTTGAGAATCAGCGCACGCGCCTCTGGCAGCCGTAACTTGCGTTCGGCCAATGAATAGCCTAAGGCGTTGTAGGCATGTTGGTAATCTGGTTTGGCAGCGATTATTGCGCGAAGCAGACGCTCCATCTCGTCCAGCCGCCCCAGTTTTTCAGCCAGCATGGCTTGGTCGTAAAGCAACTCGTGGTCGTCCTGGTTGGATTTGGCTTTTTCGGCTACCAGCTCATAGGCGCTTTTGTACTGCTTGTTGTCGCGCAAAAGCTGCACCTCAGCCATCACTTTCTGGCGCGCATCTTCAGGTGTTTTTTCCGGCAGGTTGCGCAGCAGTTTGCGCGCATCTTCCAACTTGCCCTGCTTGGCAAGAATGGCTGCGCGGCGGCTCTGGGCAATGATCATCTCATCTGCGTTGTCGATACGACTGAGCCAGCTTTCAGCCTGCACCAAGTCCTTGCGCTGCTCGGCAATTTGCGACATCGACAGATAGGCCTGCACCAATCCACGGTTCGACTCGGTTGAACTGCGGCTCTGGCCTATCTCTATATGGCGCTTAAACGACGTTTCCGCCGCGTCAGTCTTTTTATCCTGCAACTCCAGCGTACCTTTGATCAACCAGGCTTGGGGATGATCTGGCTTGTTCGTCGTGACAACTCGCAATTGCTCTGCCGCTTCGGCGTAGCGCTGTGCATCCAACAGAATGCGGGCGTAGTCCATGCGAACGTCCACATTGGCGTTGCTCTGTAGGTATTTGCGCACAATCTGTTCGGCCTGTGGCAACTTAGCACCAATCAGTGGCAGGGCAATCAAGGCCGCTGCGTCAGAAGTGGAATCGGCCGCCTGAGCCTTGCTGGCGGCTTCCAGCGCGCCTGACGAATCTGCGCCGTTCTGGCGCATCTGACCTACCGCACCCCAAGCCGCAGCACCCAACTGCGCGCTGTCAAGGTATTGCGCCATGGCTTGCTCAACGATGCCTGTTGCTAGCTTTTTATCGCTTACGCGGGCGAAAAAAGCAGGCACCGAAGAAATGGTCAACGCCCGCTCCGTTATGGTCGTGCTGGCGATTTCGCTTTTAAGCGGCTCCAGCGTTTCAGTCACACGGTTGAGCGTTAACAACAACTGAAGAATGTAGCGATTAGCCTCGCGCGACGCGGGCAGCGCCTGCTTCCAAGCCCGCGCGGCTTGCAGGGCAGGCTCGCCCGAACGCGCTTGCAAGGCCACCCGGATGGCGCGCTCGTAAAGCTTGGGGTCTCTGGTCTTACGCGCAGCGTCCAACATGATGGAATAGGCGGCGCCGGGTTCTCCACCCACAACGTTGAGCTCGCCCAGCATTAGCTGGAAGAACAGCTCGCTGTCCATGGACGAGCTCGCTGAAGTCGATGCAGGCACCGCAGTGGGCTCAGGTGCCGTTGTAGTTTGAGCAAAAGCGCCGGTCATCGCAACAAACACACCCAAGGCAACCCGGCTCAAGGCTTTCACATCAAGGCCAAGGTAAGCCATGGGGGGCTGATTTTGCGCGGCAAACGGCCGACTGAAGTTAAAGCACATGAATCCATAATAATCCAACCCGCCCACTCCTTTGTTTCCATGCCTGAATTACCTGAAGTTGAAGTCACCCGCCTGAGTTTTGCCGACCGCATCCAAGGCGCAAAAGTCCTTCATGTCCGCATGGGCAAGGCGCTGCGTTGGCCGCTGGGCTGCGACCCGGCAGACCTTGCGGAATGCAAGGTTTTGGGCGTGCGCCGCCGTGGCAAATACCTGTTGCTTGACCTGGATCGGGGGCTGCTGTTGGTGCATTTGGGCATGTCTGGCAGCCTGGCGTTTGGAACAGACCTCAAAGCTGCAGGCGTGCACGACCACTTTGAAATGGCGACGACCTTAGGCACACTGCGCCTGAACGACCCTCGCCGCTTCGGTGCAGTGGTGTTTGCGCCGGAAGAGCCATCCGCGCAGGCGCAAAAGCTGCTAGGGCGGCTTGGCATGGAACCGCTGTCAGATGATTTTGATAAAACAGCCTTCTTCGCCGGCCTCAAAACACGCAGTGCGGCCATCAAACAGGTCTTGCTGGCAGGTGACTTGGTGGTTGGGGTAGGCAACATTTATGCATCGGAATCACTGTTCATGGCGGGCATCCGGCCAACCCTGCGCGCCAACAAGCTGAGCAAACCGCGCGCTGCACGCCTTCACGAGGCGGTCAAACAAGTGCTTGCGCGGGCCGTTGTGCGAGGAGGCAGTACTTTGAGGGACTTCTCCAACGCCGACGGTGATGCGGGGCATTTTCAGCTCGAAGCCATGGTTTACGCCCGCGCCGGCGAAGCGTGCAAGCTTTGCGCAACACCGATCAGGACCATCCGCCAAGGCCAGCGATCGACGTTTTTCTGCCCCGTTTGCCAGAAAAACTGAGGGTCCAGATCATGCATATGTCCGTTGCAGTGATATATTGAAAGATTACGCGGGGCCGCATTGACTACTTCATTTAATGAGCAATTTGATCTGCACGGTGCCTGGCGCAAGGAATATGCCCTGCGCCTGAAACTGCTTGGCGAGTGGATGAAAGACCACGATCTGCTTGACGCTGCCGTCGAAGAGCGGCTCAAGCGGCTTGAGAATCAGGTGCGCTCTGACAAAGTGATGGTCGCCTTTGTGGCCGAGTTCTCTCGGGGCAAATCCGAGATGATTAACGCGATCTTCTTCGCGGGCTATGGTAGACGCATCATGCCCGCCAGCGCGGGCCGTACCACCATGTGCCCGACCGAGATGGGTTACGACGCGGGCGTGCCGCCTTGCCTTCGCCTGCTGCCGATTGAGACGCGCCTCAAGCCCCAGTCCTTGATGGAATGGCGCATGGTGCCCGAAAAGTGGACGCGAATCGATCTGGATGTCAACGACCCCAAGCAGCTCGCGCTGTCGCTTGAAAAAGTCGCAGAAACGCGCCGAGTCTCTCAGGACGAAGCGCGCGCTCTAGGTTTTTGGAACGGCCAATCTCAGCAGGACAACCCGATGCTCGATGCCAAAGGCATGGTCGAAGTGCCCAGGTGGCGCCACGCACTGATCAACATCGCCCACCCGCTGTTGAAGCAGGGCTTGGTGATTCTGGACACGCCGGGCCTCAATGCGATTGGTGCTGAGCCGGAACTCACGGTGAGCCTGATTCCGCAAGCGCAGGCCGTGATTTTCATTCTGGGTGCCGATACCGGCGTGACCAAGTCTGACCTGGCGATCTGGAATGAACATTTGGTGACCGAAGCTGACAAAAACAGCACACGGCTGGTCGTCCTCAACAAGATCGACACCCTGTGGGACCCGTTGAGCACGGCGCAGCAGATGCAGGCGCAAATTGACCGCCAGCGTGCGTCCACCGCTGATATCTTGAAGATACCGCTGGAGCGCGTGATCCCGGTGTCTGCGCACAAGGGTTTGGTGGGCAAGGTCACGAAGGATGCGGAGTTGCTCAAGAAGAGCTGTCTGCCCCTACTGGAAGAGGCTTTGGGCACCAGCATTATGGGCCAGCGCAGCAAAATTTTGGGCGATGCAGTAGCACGGGGCGTGACTGACCTGCGCGCTGAAACCAGCCGGGTGCTGAACATTCGGCGGCGCGACTTGGCTGACCAGCAAATGGAGCTTAAGGGATTACAGGGCAAGAACTCGACAGTCATCAAGCATATGCGGACCCGCATCTCCCAGGAGCAGACGGAGTTCGACCTGGGTGGTGCCAGAATTCACGCGGTACGCTCGGTTCATCTGAAACTTCTGCGCGAGATTTTCACGATTTTGGGGCCAGCCGCATTGAAGGTGGAAATGGCCGATTTGACCGCAGCGCTGCGGCAAAAGGGACTGAAGCTGGGGGTCAAGAAAGCCTATGGTGACACCTTTACCCGCCTGCGTTCGTCCCTGGCCAAAGTGCAGAACATCATGACCGAGATTCAGTCCATGCTGGGTGCGTCATTTCGGCAACTCAATGCAGAGCATGGCTTCTCGCTTCAAGTCCCCGCTGAGCCGGCAATAGGCCCCTACCGGACCAGCCTCGACTTAGTCGAGCAGGGCCATTTGCAGTTTTTAGGCTTGGGTAATGTGCTGAGGTTGGCGCAATCTGAGTTTTCAGATCGCCTGGTGCGTGCTTTATCCACACGCTTGCGCGCGATTCACGAAACGGCCTTGGGCGATGTCGAGTTGTGGAGCAAATCAGCAGCCGCGCAACTTGATGCCCAGCTGCGCGAGCGCCGCAGAAATTTCACTCGTCGAATTGAAGCCATTGACAGAATCCAACAGGCCACGGGTGGGCTGGCAGACAGGCTGGGGGAAATCAGCGGGCAAGAGAAAGCGTTGAACGAGTTGGATGTCAAACTGCTGGAGCTGACTGCTTATTTGACCGGTAGCAAGACGGACGCATTGCCCAATACAAAAACTGACGCAAAGTCTGTCGCTAAACCAGCGCGAAAAGCCAAGTCAAAAGTCGACCTCAGCATGGCACCGACCATGCCGTCGGAACTCGCGCGCGCGTGAGCATTGCTGGGAAGGATTTGGCGCAACGCGTGGTGCGCTGGCAAGCACAGCACGGGCGAAACACCCTGCCCTGGCAAAACACCCGCGACCCCTATCGCGTGTGGCTCTCAGAAATCATGCTACAGCAAACGCAAGTGGCGACGGTGCTGGACTACTATGCCCGGTTTCTCAATCGATTCCCCGACGTGCAGGCCCTGTCAAAAGCGACTTTGGATGACGTCTTGGCGCTTTGGAGCGGTCTGGGTTACTACAGCCGCGCGCGCAATTTGCATGCCTGTGCGGTTGAAGTGATGCAGCACCATAACGGCTCATTCCCCGCGACAGCAGAAGCACTGCAAACTCTGCCCGGCATAGGGCGGTCTACGGCAGGAGCTATCGCATCGCTCTGTTTTGAAGAGCGTGTGGCAATTCTGGACGGTAACGTCAAGCGTGTTCTGACTCGCGTTCTTGGGTTTGATGCCGACTTGGCCTTATCAAAGAATGAACGCACCTTGTGGGAACTGGCGACGCAAGCCTTGCCCGCGCAACGTCAACACATGCCACGCTACACGCAAGGCATGATGGACCTGGGAGCGACGGTTTGTTTGTCGCGAAAGCCAATGTGCGACAGCTGCCCGTTGAATGCCAGTTGCCTTGCCCAGCAACAGGGTGAACCTGAAAAATACCCCGTCAAAACCCGTAAACTCAAACGCAGCGCGCAGTCGATTTGGCTGCTGTGGGCGCAAACGAGCGATGGGCAGGTTCAACTGGCAAAACGGCCCAGCCCCGGCGTGTGGGCAGGTTTGTATTGCTTTTCTTTGTTTGACAGCCGCACCGCACTTGTCGAAAGTGTCGATGCGCGTTGGCAAGGAGATCTTGAAGATGATGCAGTTTTCACCCATGTGCTGACGCACAAAGATCTGCACCTGCACCCGGTTCGTTTGACCGCGCCCAAGCGGGCATTGAAAGGCCTTCACGGCGACTGGTTCAGCCCCGCGCAAGTTCAGGACTTGGGTTTGCCCGCACCCATTAAAAAACTACTTTTGAACCGGTAGAGTTTAAGTGGGCAGCCAGCCGTGTGAGGTAGCTGCAAACCGCCCAGGCATGGCATCCAACTCGCGATGGCGCTTAAGCGTCACCCACCGCGCGGCAAAGCCCTCAGCCAGCGCTTCCACTAAGTAGACCGAGCGATGCTGCCCCCCAGTGCAGCCAATCGCCACGGTGACATAACTGCGGTGATCGCGCGCCAGAGAATCGAGCCAGTAGCTTAAAAATGCGTTGATTTGGTGCAGCATTTCGGCAACAGCAGGTTGCTGCCGCAAGAAGTCGACGACGGGTTCGTCGCGGCCCGTTAGCGCACGCAAATCAGGGTCGTAATGCGGGTTGGGCAGCATGCGCACGTCAAACACGAAATCGGCATCAGTGGGCACACCGCGCTTGAAGGCGAAGGACTCGAAGGCCAGTGTCAACTGGCCTGCAGGTGCAGAAATAAGCGCTTTGACGTAGCCCTGCAATTGTGAAGGTCGGATGATGCTGGTGTCGATCACGTGCGACTGCTCGCGCAAGTCTGACAGCAGCTCGCGCTCGTGCTCGATGGCATCCACCAAAGCGCGCCGCTGATCCGTGTTACCCGCTGCTTTGCCTGAGACCGCTTGCGACAGGGGATGCTTGCGCCGCGATTCCGAGTAGCGCCGCACCAGCGTACCGGTTGTGGAATCCAGAAACAGCGGCTTGACCGTGATGCCTTTTTTGCGAAGCGCATTGAGCTGCTCAGGCACGATGTGCAACGACGTGGCGCTGCGCACATCCATTGCAATCGCGACACGGGTGGCCTTTTGCTCCTGCTCCAGCGTCACAAATTGAACCAGCAGCTCGGGCGGCAGGTTGTCAACGCAGTAGTAGCCCGCGTCTTCCAGCGCATGCAATGCTACAGACTTGCCAGAGCCCGACATGCCAGTGATCAAGACAATTTCCATAGTCTCGGAGTTGGATTGACTGCTCGCCATCTAGTTCCTCGCCTCCAGCATCTCTTTGGCGTGCGCCAGTGTCGTGCCGGATAGCCGCTCGCCACCCAGCATGCGGGCGACTTCGGCAACCCGCTTCTCGCCCTGCACCGATGCAACCGAACTCAGAGTCATACCCTGCTTAAGCTGTTTGGCCACCACCAGATGATGGTCGGCACAGGCTGCCACCTGCGGCAAGTGGGTAACGGCCAAAACCTGGCGATCAAGCCCCAGTTGCTTCATCAACCGCCCCACAGTTTCTGCCACTGCGCCACCAACGCCGGCGTCCACCTCGTCAAAAATCAATGTCTGCGCCGTGCCAAGCTGACTGGTAGTCACCGCAATAGCAAGCGCCATGCGCGACAGCTCGCCGCCTGAGGCCACCTTGTTGACAGGCCTGGGCGTGCTGCCCGCGTGGCCTGCCACCAAAAAGCCCACGTCTTCCAGGCCGTATTGCTGCGGCTGCGCTGCGGGGCTGATGGCCACGTCAAACACCCCGCCTTGCATGCCCAGGCCCTGCATAGCTTGCGTGATGGCTTTGGCCAAGAGGGGCGCTGCTCGGCTGCGCGCTTTGGAGATGACTTTCGCCTCGGCCAGGTAGGCTGCATGCGCTTTGCCATCAAGCGCTTCCAGCGCCACCAGGTCACTGTTGGCCTCCAGCCGCGCCAGCTCTTCGCGCCAACCTGCCAGCAGCTCGAAAAGCTCTGCCGGTGCGCGCTTGTAGCGGCGGCTGAGCGACATCCAGAGCGCCATGCGTTCATCAAGCTCGGTCAGGCGATCTGGGTCCAGCTCGGTCTTGCGAAGGTAGGTACGCAAGGTATGAACGGTATCTTCAATCTGCGCGATGTTGGACGACAAAACATCTGCCAACTCTTTGAACTGCGGCTCAATGTCGGCCTGGTGCTGCAACTTCTGCAAGGCTTTGTTCAAGGCGCTCAAGGCACTGGCTTCGTCGTCATCCAGCCCTTGCACGGCACCCTGCGCGCCATCCAGCAGGCTCTGGGCGTGGGACAGCCGCGTGTGCTCCTGATTCAGTTCCGCCCATTCATCGGCTTTGGGCGACAGTTTGTCCACCTCGCCAATCTGCCATGCCAAGCGCTCATGGTCACGCTGTAGGTTTGCCTGAGCACCTTTGGCCTCGGCCAGCGCGGCCTGGGCTTGTCGCCACTGCTGCCATTTGGACGACAGCACCTCCGTGCTGACTTTGGCATACGCATCCAGCAGCCCGCGCACGGCGTCGGGTCGCGTCAGGCTTTGCCAGGCGTGCTGGCCATGGATGTCGAGCAACTGCTCACCAATCTCGCGCAATTGCGTCGCAGTAGCGGGGCTGCCGTTGATCCAAGCGCGGTTTTTGCCTTGGGCATCCACCGTGCGGCGCAGCAGCAGCGAGTCACTGGCATCAAAACCAGCGGCACTTAGCCACTGGGCTGTCGTTTCGGTGGCCTCAAACTCCGCGCTCACATCCGTGCGCTGTGCGCCTTCGCGGATCACGCCTGCGTCCGCACGCGCGCCAGTAACGAGTTGCAGCGCATCGATCAAAATCGATTTACCCGCCCCGGTCTCACCCGTCAACACAGTGAAACCGCTGGCCAAATCAAGCTCCAGCTCGCTCACGATCACAAAGTCCCTCAGGACGATTCGCTTCAACGACATGGCTAAACCACTCCCTCATTCCAGTGCATCTTCTGGCGCAAAGTGTCGAAGTAAGTCCAGCCCATGGGGTGCAAAAAGCGCACGTGATGCTCAGAGCGGTTGACGATGATGCGATCGCCGTGCATCAGCGAAGCCAAAGACTGCATGTCGAAGTTGGCACTGGCATCACGCCCGGCTACGACTTCAATCGTTATCTCGGACACGTTGGCGATCACCACTGGGCGGTTGGACAGCGTGTGCGGCGCAATCGGCACCATCACCCAGCCAGGGATGGACGGATGCAGCAGCGGCCCACCCGCAGACAAAGCATAGGCGCTGCTGCCCGTGGGCGTGGCGATGATCAGGCCATCAGCCCGCTGGTTCGCCACAAAATGGCCGTCCACTTCCACGCGCAATTCCACCATGCCCGAAGTTGCGCCACGGTTCACCACGACATCGTTCATCGCCAGCGCTTCCATCACACAGCGGCCATCGCGCATCACGCGGGCATGCATCAGGCCGCGGTGGTCTTCCACAAATTCACCCGCTAGGATGGGGCCCAGCACACGTTCAAAGTCTTCAAAAGCAATGTCGGTGACGAAGCCCAGCCTACCCTGGTTGATGCCGATCAGTGGCACGCCAAAGCGTGCCAGCTTGCGGCCAATGCCCAGCATGGTGCCGTCGCCCCCTACAACCAGCGCCAGGTCACACTGCGCGCCGATGCGATCAGCATCCATCACGGGGTAGCCCGTCACCCCGACATTATTGGCCGTGTCCTGCTCAAAAACCACTTCGCAGCCCTTGTTGTGCAGGAACTGGGCAATCACCTCCAACGCATGGCGCGAGGAGCGGCCCGCCCCCGCAAAGCCGCCGGCCACCACCGCCTGGTACTTGCCGATCAACGCTACGTGGCGGAATTTGGATTTCATTTGCAAATTACATCACTAAAATGAAGCGATGCTAGATGACCGTGCCAAGTTGTTGTTGAAAGCGCTTGTCGAACGCTACATTGCGGACGGCCAGCCCGTGGGCTCGCGCACGCTCTCCCGCGCGACTGGGATTGAGCTTTCTCCCGCTACCATCCGCAACGTCATGTCAGACCTGGAAGAGCTGGGCCTTATCGTCAGCCCCCACACATCTGCCGGGCGCATTCCCACAGCGCGCGGTTACCGGCTGTTTGTGGACACCATGCTCACCGTGCAGCGCGGCCAGTTTGCCTCGCACAGCCTCGCGCCAGACCAACCGCAGAAAGTCATCTCC
>JANOTO010000448.1:0-5405 GCA_031416395.1 Rhodoferax sp.
GTGCGGTGTCTTTCGATGTGTCTCATGATGGTGATTCCCTTAGATTGCTATCGCGCCGAAACGCGGTTGTCGAACCGCTCTAGGGCGCCTGGTGGGTACGCACGCCCCGCCAGCGTTGTCGGCCCCCAAACCACGATGACCAGCAAGGCTACGCCCGCCATCACGAGGCTGGCAAGACGCATATCGAAATGTGATCCGTAAACTGGAAATAGGATGTAGGCAAGGTTCAACGTGGCGTGAAACAGCGCGGCTGCAAACACGCTTTTTCCGGTGTTGTTGTAAATCCAGACCGTAAAAATTCGAAATGTCAGTGCATACAAGCACCACCAGGCAATCCATGTCGGTGAGCGTCCCATCAGTAGCAGCGGCGTGAGATGCCAAGCGATACCCGCCAGCCCCAGCAGCAGAGCTGCACCCAATGCGCCCCAGCGCGCTTGCATTGGGTCAAGCGCATAGCCAGACCAGCCCAACTCTTCTCCCCAGGCTTCGACAAAGAAGGCGATGAACATCAGCAGCGCAATAAATAGCTGAAATTGCGCTGCGGGCAGCGGCAGGCTCATCCAGCGCATCAGTCCATAAACCACCAGGCTCACTACGGGCAACAAAAACAGAACAGGCACAAGCCAGCGCTTGGATTTGATGCGTTTGAAATCAAAAGATCGCATGAGCAGCGCCCGCGCGCCCGCGGTTCCTTCATCCCGGTAAACCAGTATCAACGCCGCGCTCATGGGACAAAAGCCCATGAGCGCACTGACCGAAAGCCCCGGCATCAACTGTAGATCGGTCGCGCCGCCTATCAACCAGAACGGAACGGAGAGCGCGAAGACCAGCAGAAAGAATGCTGGGAGACGGTGTGATGAACCCAGTGGATCAAGGTTTGCGTGCATTGAAGATAACCTCGTGATATTGACTTGCCGGGGCATCCATCAACGCCTCCGTGCGACCCAGCAGGTGCTGGTTGAAAAACGCCAAAGAGTAGGCGTTGATGATGTGGTGTGCCCGCTCTGCATCGATTGGGCCGGAGATGCCTAGCCACGGTAGGAGTGGAGACCAGAAGGGTATGTCGGTCAGATTGACGTGGAACATGCCCGGCACCTGAACGAAGTAGCCTGCCCCCTGCGACCTTGCGAATGCTGTCCGCATGCTGGTCTGGTGTTCGCTAATTTCCTCCTCTAACCAGCCGCCAGACCGCCGCCTCTCCAGCCGCATGGTTTCGACATCGCGGGTGATCCATAGGGCGGGCTGTTGCAAACCAGATTTGACTACCTCCACCGGCATAGGAGCGTCCATGAAAAGGCAGGCGCGCAAGCGCGGCTCAGTCCGGCAGGCTTCACCGCCGACAATGCCGCCCAATGAGACACCAAAGGTGCCAACATGCCTCAGGTCCAGCCGCCCGGTCAAGATTGCGTTGGGGTCGGCCTGATTAAGCGCGGCCAGCTGATTGAGCGTGAAGCTGACGTCTTGCGCAAGATAGGGGACGATGCCTTTATCAAATGCGCGGCCACCCAGCATCGGTAAGATACCCGCTGGATTGTGGCTTTGGCGGATCAACGGCAACATCTGATCCAGCGGCAAAGCGCCCACTTCGCGTCCATCCGGGAAGACGACTACCGCTGCGGTGTGTGGTTGATCGATCGCCGCAACGATGTAGCCCTGCGACACCAATGCCTCCACCTGGAAGGTGTTCATCTGGCGAAAGCCGATAGCGCCCTCCAAAAAAATGAGCACTGGGTAGTTGGGCTTTTCATCGGCCACAGTTGCGCCAGGCACGGCGTGGGTGGTGACATACTTGAACTGCCCGAACAGGGCTGGCGGCAAATTTTTCAGCCGCGAGAGGGCTTTTGCAAGCGCGCCGGCGTTTTGCACGTAGGGTGCACGAGGTAATAGTGATGGAGATGGCAGTGGCTCGGTTGCCTTGGTGGGATACCAGATTTGCACCATCAACTCGCGCCGGGCACTCGCATCCCTGCTAAAGACATCTGTACGGTCGGTATCGACCCAGTAATAGGTCAGCGTGCCTATCGCGTAAGGTCCGCCAGGACTCGGAAAGTGAAACACTGGCAGCATGATTGGCAGCGCGATGAATATCGCCAGCGCCAGTACACCCAAGCCGAGCGCCAAGGCGAGACCAAGCCGAAGAAGCCGATTGCGCCCGCTAACCATCCAGGATGCAATTGACATCCCAGCCCTGCGGATATCCCTAAAAAGGGGGGTCTTGCTTTGCGACGGCTTCATCTTCACAGCTTGGCCGGCAGGACGAGCAGCTTGACAATCTCTGCCATCACCTCGCTATCGTGCCCCACCCAGACATGCCCGCCATGCTCGAAACCGACGAACTTTGCGCGTCTAATTTGACGGGCGGTGTACTCAGAACTGGCAAACGTGCCAAAGCCGTCATCACGCACGCTGACAATGAGGGTCGGCGCACGAACCGTATCGAGTGCAGATGGGCCAAGACTTTTTGCTAAAACTGAATCGCTGCGCAAGCCCGCTGCGCGCTCGGAGACGGGCAGGATGTGGTCGAGTATGGCGTTGATGCGTGCGCGCTCCGTTGGGCTGGCCGCGCTAACTTGTTCAGGCGGTGTCGCCAGTACGTATTTAGTAACCTGATCCCTAGCCAAATGAAGCCCGGCCCAGAACAGAAAGTCCGAGCCAATCAGCCGCATCAGCAGCGATTCAGCCCAAGGAGCCAAAGGTCTGGCTGAATCTGCCTGCGTATTGGGCTTGTACGCCAGTGGCACCAGCAACACCAGCGCGCTGACGCGATCCGGGTGACGAATCGCCATCTGCAATGCTGACGGGCCGCCCGCTGACCCACCCGCGACAGCAGCTTGCGTGATGCCCAGCGCATCCAGCAGGCACACATGCGCATCGGCTTGCGCAGCAGGCGTTGCATCAACCGGCATCGGCGTGCGCAGGTAGCCAAAGCGTGACATGGCAATCACACGAATGCCGCGCTGTACTAACTTGCCTGCAAATGCCATACCTTGGTCATGCCCACCACCGCTGCCGTGAACCATCAATAGCGGTGTGCCCGTGCCCGCGTCCTGGTATTCGATGGGGCCGCAGCGGGTGTCAATCAGCACGCTGCCTTGCGCGGCTTTGGCGCTGGCCGCTTTGATGTCGCTGTCAAACCGCCAGGCTATCCACAAGGCAGCAAATCCCACTGCGATTGCGGCTCCGATAACCCATTGAGTGGAACGCTTCATGACACGAACCCTCTCGCTAACCCTTGGCCGTCACGGCGCAACAACAGCCAAATCGCAGCAGTTACTACCAGAGCCACCACCAAAAGGTAAGGCCGCTGATTCTCATCCGATGGCAATATCGGAACGAGGGAGGGCCAGGAGTTGGATGCCGTGTGCAGCAGTAATACAGGCACCAGGCTATCTGTGCTGCGGTTGAAAAGCCAAGTGTAGAAAACGGATGCGGCAACGATCAATGCAAAGAACGCGAGTAAAGAGCCTTGATTTTGCGATGAGCCAGCGATCAGAAAGAGTGGTAGGTGCCACCCCCCCCAAATGCTGCCCAGCACTAGGCTTGCACTGCGCCAGCCGAGACGATCTTGAATGGCAGGCAACGCGTAGCCGCGCCATTGCAGGCAACGTGCGAGCCATACGCGCAAGCCGTCACGGCCACCGGTCATACCGACCACGGCGAATGCGGCCAGACTAGGCCCAAAACCGCCCAGAAAGAAAAGTGCGCTGGAGGCGAAACTTGCATCGGCCTTGATAACGGGTGCCAGCAGCCAGCACGTCCACGACCAGGCAAAGGTCAGCGCGAAGAAGATGAACAGCCGCGTTGATGGATGCGTCATTTCATTTCAACAATTCAGACTTGCCCACCGTGGGCACGACGCTAGCGGCACGGCCTAGCGCGGATGCCGCGTGAAAGACCAGAGCACGGCACCACCACCAGCCATTAACGTCACAGCTCCGATAACGGCCCATGTTGCTGACGGCCCTTGAACCGGAACGCAATTCGCAAAACAGAGAATCGGATCCATTTGCACGATCCCCAGTCCCTGAAGCAGCCAGAGCCCTCCTAGCAATGCGGCGAAAAGCCCTCCGAATAGAGTCGATTTTTTCAATTGAATTGCTCCTTTATGGACTGGACGGTTTGCCAGATACAGGCGTCAAATTTTTCGACTGCACGATCAACACCAAACCTAGAATTCCTGCAACGATCAGACCCAAGTCCGCCTGAACATCCAAAACGAATGCCGCCTGGCTGCCCACAAAGAACCACAAAACGAGCACTATAAAAACACTGCGCGGATAGGGCTTGACTAAAAACGCGAGTAGTCCAATGGTGAACAAGGTGGTGGGGCACGGCAGCCCAAATGTGGGAAAGGCCGGGTAGTGGTGTCCAGAAAAATAAGTCCACGCGGGGTAAATGAACCCAGCAAAAATTATCAAACTCCAACCCGCCAGCGCGCGCCAGCTATTCGCAATTCCAGTTGGTTTGAAATTCAGTTTGCGCCGAATCACGCCTTGCCAAAAGAGCACCCCCGCGCCTACCATAAATAGCGTGGCGAAACCATAAGCCAATGGATTAATCGCCGTGAAAAACGCCAAGTGGTAAGCCGGCGCCTGCCAAACCCACAACCCGGTGAGGATGGCCGAGATGCCCTTGCTGGAGTAGCAGCGTTGCCGCACTAAGAGCAACACGGCCAGCACACCCAATGCCATCAAAGGCAACTGCATCGGCCAGACGGCCGTGTTGTAGGCGCTGAATACGCCGTAAAACTCTGCGCTTGTGAATGGTATGTTCATTCTGCCTTACCTCGTTTGGGTTCTTAAGCTGACAGATGTGCCAGTTGGTGAAACCGCGCCCACGCGATCGGCCGGATTTGAATAACGGTAAATGGTTTCATTCAGGTAGCGCGACACCTCGTCGATGTCCGCTTCGCCCCACTGCAGGCCCGCGTTGCCCTGCCAGCGGCGCACTTGCACTTTTAAACTGTCCCAGTCGGTAGCTTGCTTGTTATTGCGCCAATGCATTTGGGTGGTGTGGCAGGAAACGCAATGCGTGGTGTACAGCAACGCACCTCGTGTCTGTGCGGGAGTCACTTGTGAATGGGATAAAGCGCTGGAAAGCGCCAGCACTGAAAAAGCCATCAGCCGATTCGGGAATTTCGTCATACATCTCCTGCAAGTTGCCCGATTTGGAATCGGTTTGAGGATCACGCAGCAGTCGCCATCCGTCTGTGCGCTGCCGCACCCAGAATCCAACGCATCATCAGTTTGCGCGCCTCGCTGTACACCATCACCAAGCTTGCCATGCCCAGACAGACCAGCCATTGATCCAGCGCAAGTGGCACGGTGCCAAATGCGAGATTGAGGACCGGCACGTTGATGACGGCTACTTGAAGCAATGCGGAAAGTGCCACCGCGCCCCACAGC